>JAHITX010000091.1 GCA_018817425.1 Pseudomonadota bacterium | reverse complement strand
GCATACCCTTCCCCGGCAGGAATAATCAAAGGCAATTGCTTCGTGGTTCTCATGAACATATACTATTATTTCAAGAACCGTTATGTTTTTCTTCCATGGAACATTATAGATTTTGTAATAAGGTTTTGCATCCATTGCCGGATCGTATTTCAATATTTTTACGTCCATCCTTCTTCTCCTTTATAGGGCAAATTTGTTATCTATGATTTTTTTTACCTGTTCAGGGGTATAATCCAGACATACGATCGGTTTCTTCTCAAGCTTCATGTTTCCGTTATCCAGTTTAACGGTAATATTGCAAAGCCAGTTTTCGTTATCTCTTTTGTCAAAATCCGATCTGTAATGCTGCCCCCTTGTCTCGGTTCTCATCAAAGCCGCCCGGCACATGGCTTCGACCATATCAATCATGTTATAGTTTTCGATAGCTTCTTTCCATTCCATATTAAAGGTTTTCGTCTTGTTGGAAATGATCATCCTTGGAAGGTCTTCTTTCCTGATCCTGACCAGCTCCTTTATTGATGATTCAAGGCTTGCCCCATTTCGTATCGGCCCCAAAGCCTTATAAGAAGCCTTTTGAATGGCGCGCCTTACAACATGAGGACGAATCGGTTTATTCACCTTTCTGTTAAGGATTTCATGGACTCGCGTAAATTCATTATTCACCGGCTTCCAGTCTATCTCGTTGATCTGCATCTTATTGGCATATTCAACCGCCTTAACCGCTGAAAGTGAGCCGGCACTCATATTCATATCAATGCCGCCGGTCCTCACACCTCTTATGCCGCCACCTAAGGGACAGAAAAGACCGGGGATTTCGGTTGCCAAATTTTCGTCAATGATTGGATGCGCGTTGGATTCATACCATTCAAGAGCTACTTCAAAGAGTTCCTTTCGAATGTCAATTCCGAACAAGTCCTTGTAAGGCTTTACGTTGCGCCGATAAGTATCTCTTAAACCGGCAACGTGAGCTTTGGAACGACAATCAACAAACACACCTCCATTGGGGCCGCCCTTGCCTTCAAAAATTTTTTTAGCAATCTCACGCGCAAACAATCCCCGATTCATTTCATCACGGGAAATATTTTTCATCCAGAAGTCGCCATTCTTGTCGCATATGTACGCCCAGTCAAGATCGTCAGCTCCAATACTTCCATTGTAGCTTCCTGCAAGCCCTTCAGGGTATATACCTATCAAGTCATTTGCCATGAATTCGCAGTCTGTCAATCCGGTTCCATGCCTGAAGGCTATTGCATCCAAGTCTCCGGTATTATCAGGACTGCCTATAGAGACAGGGCTTATGGAAATCCAGCCGTAGTGCCATGTACATGGACCTGCGGCGGCAATGGTGGCTTTAGCCCTGAAAACACGAAACGTGCCTGTAGGTAAATAAATACCCATGGCTCCAATGCACCGCCCGTCTTGTATAAACAGGTCGGTAATCATGGTTCTCTCAACCACGTTTAATGCATACCTTTTAAGCTCATCAGATTCATGTCTGCTGAATCCATGCTCTACCACGTCCGTACCAGGCATCATGGGTATCGTGATTAATTTCCCTTCATTGCTTCTGCTAAAAGCCGTTGTCCCACGGTTGGCTATATCGAGCAGCATTTGGTTATTTGGCTTATGATTATAGACTGCACTCATTGCTTTCTGATTGCCCAAACCCTCTGAATACCAGAAGTTAAACCTATATGCCAGATCACCATCTTTTATACTGGCAACGTAATTGTCCCAATTCATGCCAAACCCGCCGCTAAAACCGAATGGCCCTTTGTCTACCACGAGTAAATTGGCACCTTGACCATATGCCTCCATGGCTGCGGATACAGCAGCGAAACCACCCCCGAGGATAAGTATATCAGTATCATATACTTCGTAAAACGGGTCGGGTACCGAGACAATCTTTCCCGGAATCGGGACTTCTTTTGCCGTATCTTTACCGGCTGTGGCAGCACCGGCAAAATTGGCCATGCCCATAGTGCCTGCTATGCCACCGGTAAAAAGCCCCGCATTTTTCAAAAACTCTCTGCGGGATGCGTTTTTATTCTCCTTCTCTTTATTTTTCTTTGTTGCCATATTTATTACTCCTTTCAAGCAAGGGGGGAGGCAGTTATTATCTTTTTAAAATCAAAGATGATGGACTTGTAATCAGGCCGGGGCCATAAAGCCCCGACCTATAGTAAGAAAGGTATTTTATTTAGACAACAACAAGAAATTAGACACGGTAAAATAGCTGGGGTCCAGTTTTGAAACCGGCATATATAAAAAGGCTTCAGGATGAGGGGCGCTAGCTATCATAGTAGCATGATGAGATAGTTCATCTATATAGAGCTGACCATCACAATCCCCTGTATTATTTTTACCGGTCGGAGTCTCACTATAATGCAAGAAAGTAAGTACCCATGTCCTGAATTCGCCGGATTTAGTATATACCTCCTTATACCAGATAGTATAAGTCTCCTGGTCAATATAATTTACGTGCAACCCCCAATTATAATATGGATCTTTAGGCATCTGTTCCACAATCCACACCTTTCTGGGAACATAGGTTATAACTCCAGGCGCAGGTGCCCAAGCAGCACCCTTCCATCCCGGAATTTCGTAATTTAATTTGAAACACCTACCTGTGTAAGGATATTTTACAGTAACCCTTCCATCCGGCAATTCCTGTACAGGAATCATATTGGGGCTGGTAAAAGGAACAAGTATTGTCTTCTCTCCTATATACTTCCATTTCATGGAACGATCTTTGCCACTCCACCCGTAATTCATATCCAGCCATGCATCAGAACCCATATAGGGGTCAGACCTCATCGTTCCGCCGGTTTGCCGAATCCTGCGAATGGCAGGAATATAAGCATGATTGCTATCTTCCCTTGGGTCTATATAAATGCAGGCCAATGTATTGGTTCCTTTTACACTCATCGGCTCCAAAACTCTTTGAAATTCATACATCTGAACATTTTCAGGATTCTTGGTTATTTCCTGACCCGGCGGCCTGCCTACCATATAAAGTCGTTGATCTAAACCTTCTATATAACGTTCCTCTCCTGATTTATTTATCCATATTAGAGGTCTACGCAGCCTTATACCCATTAAGCGATATATCTGATAATCAAAGTTCAATATAATCTTGCTTCCCGCCTTGGGATCTTTGAAATCAATGTTGGGAAAAGGATAACCGTATATATTTTCCGGGTATTTTCCGGTATGTTTATCGATCAAATCGCCTTCAGGATTTATGTCAAATTTTCCCGCATTCTTTGCGCTCGCTGCGAGAAAACTGTCAGGGAGTTTATAGTCAAAGTTTATTTTACCCGGTGTAATGACAAAGTCGCCTCTTTCAATCGCACTGTACATAGCGGGAATGAAAAAATCTTTGTATTGACTACAGTTGGTCTTATCAATTACCTTTGGCAAATCCATTGCCTGAATAATACCGCCACACAAAAACAGAATAAACAATGAGCACAATGATAATCCAAAATACTTTATAATTCTCAAGTGTTTCATTTTCTTCATTCCTCCCTCCGACTTTGTAGTTGTTATAATTATCTTTTATTTCCGGCATTAAACAGCCCTTTTGGAGGCAACAACATTTACCAGGCGCTGTCAGGCAAGACATCAAACAACAAAAGGGCTGTTTAATGCCGGAAAACTCCTTTTTCTGTAAACATGATTTTAATTTATAGTTGCTGAGAACATAGGTAAGCTAACGCTTAATAATTTTTTAAGGTATTTTTAAAAAAGACCGTTTTATGATCAACGAGGAATAGACAAATGTGTTCCTTGTTTTAAGATATACTGATGGTTGATCATGTATTTATTGTACTTTTAATGGTAAAGATTAAAATTTTAGATACATAGAATAGCGTTAAGCATCTGAGATGTTATTACTGAATTATTTGATTTAGTTAAAATCATCCCAGCATAAAATTGCTTTAAAATCAGAGCATTTACATAAGATAACAAGAACTGTTGAAGATATTAACAGGATTATTATTAAATACAACTCCAATATAATAACAGTAAAACTATAGGCTAATACTATTGTTAATGAAGGCTTAACAGGTAGGATCGAAGGTTTGCATCTCTGTCTTTCAAACCGAATTTTTTCCTGAGGCTGTTTCTGTGAAATTGCACGGTACTGATACCGATACTTAGCAATTCAGCAATATCTTTAATTGATCTTCCTTCTTTTACGAGGGTAGCTATTTCGATTTCTCTGGGAGTAAGATTATGGTGCTTAAGTTTCAACAAAGGTAAGAATGACGAAATAATATTATTAAGATTTGATTCAATGATGTTTAAAACAGAGAGTTGACGGGAAGACAGGTTAGTATTCTTTAAGTTATCAACGTTAGGCAAAACAAGTTCTCTGACATTTGATAGAATCTTTCCTTCAATATCTCCTTTGCTTTCTTCAAGTTGCCGCAATAAAACCTTCAAAGCCGCATTAACTTCTTCGAGGCTTTCGGTTTTTAATGTTAATTTTCTTTCTGCCCGTTTACGTTTACTGATGTCTTTAAAATAAACTGATAGCCCTTCTTCCGAAGGATAAGCATGAGCCTCAAACCATCTGCCGAAAAGGAAAAGAGCATCAAAGAACATAGGGATATTACTTGCCATGGCAGTCCAGTAATTCTGCATATATTCTTTCTTAGTTTTAAGGAATAGCTCAGCCAATGTTTTACCGATAACTTCTTCCCTTGTCTTTCCCATAACTATTTCCGCTTGCTGATTAAGGTCGGTAAAACGGCCTTTCTTATCCCAGGTAAAATAAATATCGGTGATACTGGCCAAAACGGTAGAAATCTTCTGGTTAGCGTTTTTTAATACTTCTTCAATACGCTTGTATTCGGTAAGGTCTCGTATAGTCAAAACCGTTAACTTATCAGCAGGGCTATTATAACATTCCATAGCTGATAATTCTGCTGGAAATTTACTACCATCTTCTTTATGTAGAAACAATTCGCCCCTGGCTTTTCCGGTTCGAGTTTGTTCTGCCAGTAATATTGGTACTCTTGGATCATCAGGATCGAACAATTTATTACTAGCTATGTGGCATAAATTTTTTTCAGCATATCCAAACATGTCACAAGCAATGGGATTTGCAACAGCTATTAAGCCGTCAGGCAGTACTATAATGACACCGTCAAAAGAGGTTTCGAGTAATAAACGGAATTGCATTTCAATATCAGTAAAGCTTTTAACAGGTTCAGGTTGTTTCATGACCCAATTCCCTTTTTGATTAATATTATTTTTAGTTAAATGACATGAAGTTGATATATTATATAACCCAAAACAAAAATTATTCCAAGTTTTCACTCTGTATCCCTGTATGAATTATTCCCATTACAAAAGAAAACAGCTTTACAATACCACCCTAAAGCAATCTTAACCAGAAAATATTATTCATATTTTGCATATTGTATTTTGACCTATAATATTTCGATGTTTCAAAAACGGCAATACATCTATAAGATTTATTTGCTAAAAAGCAAACTTGGGGATATATATGCTATACAGGTCAAGTGATTTCGTTTTGCTTATTACTACTGCTATATTTTTTCTCAAAACTAAGGTGGAATAAATGGGTTTGTTCAATATAATTGCCGTGCTTGTTACACTTGCAGCCTTGTTTGCTTATATTAATTACCGATATATCAAGCTCCCAACAACTATAGGCTTGATGTTCATATCCATAATTATGTCTCTTTGCATGGTAATACTGGGACATCTCGGGCAGACAGGACATGGCCTTGAAATGATATGGCTTGATATTATACGCAAAGTTGATTTCAATAAATCACTAATGGTGGGCATGCTAAGCTTTCTTCTTTTTGCCGGCGCTCTCCATGTTGATCTGAATGAGCTTCTAAAGCAAAAATGGCAAATACTTGTATTTTCAACTATCGGGGTTATGCTTTCAACTTTAATGGTCGGTTATTCTGCTTTCCTGTTCTTGGGCTGGCTGGGAATTAATCTCAATCTAATATACTGCCTGCTTTTTGGTGCCCTTATTTCTCCTACTGATCCTATTGCAGTGCTGGGAATACTTAAAAAGGCAGGAGTTGCAAAAAACCTGGAAATAAAAATTACCGGTGAATCGTTGTTTAATGATGGTGTGGGGGTTGTAATATTTATTACCCTGTTGAAATTAATAGATACCGAAGCGGATGTTTCACCTTCACAAATACTACTTTTCTTTTGCAAAGAAACATTAGGGGGTGTTGGCTTAGGAGTTATAACAGGTTTGATAGCATACTATTTTTTAAAAACTATAGACAATTATCAGACAGAAATTCTTATTACCCTTGCTCTGGTGATGGGTTGCTATGCACTGGCAACTGCCATTCATTTCTCAGGTCCTATAGCTATAGTTATTGCCGGTCTTTTGATAGGCAATCATGGCAGACAACTAGCGATGTCTGAAAAAACCCGTGGGAACCTCGATACATTCTGGGAGCTTATAGATGAAATACTCAACGCTGTGCTTTTTGTTTTGATCGGAATAGAACTTCTTGTAATAGCGCTTACAGGCAGATACTTTATTGCCGGGTTCATAGCCATACCAGTAGTACTTTGTGCACGTTTTCTATCCATAGGAATACCCCAGTTTTTTATGCCTGCCAGAAAGAGAATCAACCTAAGATCAATGCAAATAATGACTTGGGGAGGTTTGCGCGGCGGAATATCCGTTGCGCTTGCACTGTCATTGCCGTTGGGATACGCAAGAGATGCTATTATTACAATGACTTATATCGTTGTTGTGTTTTCTATCATTGTCCAGGGATTAACCATAAAATATATAGTAAAACAAGAATAACCTTGAATAAAATCATATATTGAAATAATATTGTAGCAAGCTTAAACTACCGATATTAGATTAACAGTTTATTTCATATTATATAGTATATTCATCCTGCTATTTACAAGTTAATATAATCTTTATTTATATATATAATTCATAATTAGTTGTTTTCAATAGATATTTAAAGTATTGCCTTTTGTATTCTGTTTTAGTGTGCTTTTATATATAAATGCAATAAGAAAACAGGAGAGCTATGGCCAGCGAAAAGCATACGGAAGCTTTTTTGAGAAAGTTCTCGATATGGTGTCTGTTTATAACAGCATCAATCAGTATTCTGTCATTTGCCGGATGGATTTTGGAATCTGCAAGGCTCACTATTATAAGTCAAAATTACAAACCTTGTCCTATCACCACCTTATGTCTTTGCATACTCAGTATTTCTTATATATTTCATTTAAAAAATCCTGAAAACCGTTTGAAACAAATTATTATTGTAACATGTGCATTTCTTGTTATAATTATTAGTTTTTTCTCAGGCATAAGACTTGATGCTAAATATTTGATTTTTATTTATCAGAATTTTTTATTGGGTGATATGCCACCTGTTATAGCAGCAAATCTTATAATTGTTTCCACAGGTATTTTATTTTTGGCTTTCCCTTCCCAAAAAAGGCAGCTTTATAATAATTTAGCGGCTTTTTGCGCAATATCTTCTATTTTAACGGAATTAATTTTACTCCTTGCTTATCTATATAAAACACCCTTTTTATACAGGCAAGATCCCATCCCCATTCCTATCATAGGAGCAATATCCTTAGTTTTTCTCGGCATGGGACTTTTTACAGCAGCAGGTCCCCAGACCCTGCCTGTAAGGTTATTTACAGGCATATCTCTTCGCAACCGCTTACTAATGACATTCTTTCCTCTCATAATTGCGGCTGTTTTTATAAACGACATACTAATAAGACTGTTAGCATCTTTTGTAAGAGTAAATCCTGCTTTTGCAAGATCTATAATTGCAATAGCATCCGCTGCGATAGTCAGCATAGTAATAGCCAAACTGACAAAATCCATAGGAACTCAGTTAGATAGTATTCATAGTAAGCTTGTCAAAAAACATGATGAGCTGATTAAAACCAATAAACTCATTGAAATGATTGCTGAAAATATCAATGAAGGTTTCTGGGTGCTAGATGCCAAAGTTGAAAATATAATCTATGCAAGTCCCGGCTTTAAACGGATCAGAGGAAAATCTTTAGATGTTTATGTCGAAAATCCCCAATCATATTTTGACAACGTTCATCCTGAAGACATGGCGCGGATAGTCTCTGCTGCTGATATATACAAAACAGGTATGCCCTTAGATATTGCATTCCGCATAATCAATCCGGATGGATCTATCCGATGGGTTGAGGCCCATGGATTTCCTGTAAAGGATGCATCGGGTAAGGTAATTAACAATGTCGGTATAATAAAAGACATTACTAAACAAAAGCAAGCTGAAGAAAATCTGAAATCGGAAAGAGATTTTTCGGATGCGGCTTTAAACAGCTTGCCCGGACTTTTTTATCTTTATGATAATACAGGAAGGTTTTTAAGATGGAATAAAAATGCTGAAACAGTAGCAGGATATTCTTTTGAAGAAATTGAAAAGATGCATCCTCTTGATCTGTGCATAGATCAAGAAAAGGCTTTGGTGTCTGAAACAATTGCAAAGGTTTTTAAAGATGGCCATGCAGAAATAGTTGCAAATTTACTTTCCAAAAGCGGGAAAACAATTCCTCATTATCTTACCGCCAAACTGTTTCAATTTAAAGCCACGCCATGTGTTATCGGTATCGGTATCGATATAAGTGAACGCAAACGAAATGCTCTTGCATTGCAAAAGGAAAAGGAAACAGCTCAAAAATACCTTGATATCGCAGGAGTAATACTCATAGCGGTTAACCTTGATATTGAATTGATTTTAGCTAATAAGAAAGCTTGCGAAATATTTGGATATGAAGAAAATGAGCTTATCGGCCAAAATGCTATTGATACTTTTATTCCTGAAGATAAACGATACGAAACTGAAATTTTCATCAAACAATTGCTTGCCGGTGAAATAGACATATCAAAAGCAAAGAATTTACAAGGTGTCATACTTACTAAAAAAGGTGAACAAAGAGTTATCGAATGGAGCGATGTTCTGCTAAAAGATGAAACAGGTAAAGTAACCGGAATATTAACTTCAGGAGAAGATGTAACAGAAAGAATAAAGATGCAGGATATGCTCATTCAGGCAAAAAATGAGTGGGAAGAAACCTTTGATACAATAAATGATGCTATAACCATTCATGACGACAATTGTAATATAATCCGGGCAAATAAAACTGCGCTGAACCTGCTTGGAATATCTTTTTATGATATTAGTAAATATAAATGTTTTCAGTTATATCATGGTTATGCTAATCTCCAACCTGATTGTCCATGTTGTAATGTTCTAAAAACAGAAAAAATCGCTGTTAAGAAAATATTTGAACCCCATCTTGGCAAACATCTTGAAGTAAAGGCGATTCCCCGCTTTGACAAGAATAACCAGACTACAGGTATAGTACATGTTGTACGGGATATAAGCGATCAGGTGACAGCCGAAAAAAAGCAACAATTATTACAATCACAGTTTCTACACATGCAAAAGATGGAATCTATAGGGCGGCTTGCCGGGGGTGTGGCTCATGATTTTAATAATATATTAAGCGGCATATTAGGTTTCAGCGAACTTGCACTGCTTGATATTGCAGAAAATGACCCTTTAAAAGAACGTATTGAATTAATCATGGGCCTGGGAGAAAAGGCCGGATCTCTTACAAAACAGCTTCTTGCTTTCAGCCGAAAGCAAATGCTGGAAATTAGTGATACCGATCTTAACACTGTTGTAACCGATATGATCAAAATGTTGGAGCGGATCATAGGTGAAGACATAACATTAAATCTGAAATTCTCCGAAACAACCAGTAAAGCTTTGTGCGACCAGAGCCAGATGGAACAGATTTTGTTAAACCTTTCTGTAAACTCAAGAGATGCTATGCCAAATGGAGGTATTTTAACTATAGAAACAGATGAAGTAGTAATGAGTGATATTAATATAATAAATCTTGAAGAGGTGAAACCGGGAAAATATGTAAAGCTTACAATAAGTGATACTGGATGCGGTATGAGCAATGAAGTTCTTGAAAATATATTTGAACCTTTTTATACCACAAAAGAGATTGGAAAAGGAACAGGGCTGGGCCTTGCCACAGTTTATGGCATTATTAAACAGCATAACGGATATATTGATGTAACAAGCAAACCAAATCAAGGATCAGCATTTAATTTATATTTACCTGTTTCAAATCATAAAGAGATTAAAAAAGATTCTGAAATTGATACTACCCCGATAAAAGGGGGGAAAGAAACAATCCTTATTGTAGATGATGAACCGATATTGCTTTCAATTATAGAAAATGCTTTAAACCCCTTAGGTTATCAGCTTCTTGTGGCCTCTACTGCAAAAGAAGCTTTAAGAATTAATGAAACTTATGATGGCACTATTGATCTGTTGCTGACCGATATTATTATGCCGGAAATAAACGGTAAAGATCTTGCCAACATGATAGCATCTGTTCGTCCAGGCATAGAAGTGGTTTTTATGTCGGGTTATCCATCAGAGGCTGTTGCAGATCAAAATTTAAGTAAAGGATATGGTTTCCATCTTCAAAAGCCATTAAGAATTACCATGATCAGGCAAAAGCTGCGTGAAGTACTAGACAATAAACATGGGGCATCTTAAAATCGAATACCTTTTCCCGCCCGAACCGTTATAATGATTCAAACCAGGCATTTCTCTTTTACGTTTTGCCGCACCATGGTCTAAAAATTATAACGGTTAGTACCGGTACCACAAGACTTGCTGACAGCCACGGTGATCATGAGCATTCCAAGTTCATTGTAATTGCCACGCTCTATAACAATTAATCATAGTAATTTAAACAGCGCAAGGAGCAGAGCGCCCGGAAAGCAGCTCTATTTTATATTTGCGAACAGCAATGTCTTCAAAAAGATAGTCTTTTATCTCACCAAGAGTTTTTACAGAGTAATTCATCATTTCAATTTGCTCAAGCAATTGAATAAAGTAATTGCTTCTTATGCCGCCTTCAACTTCAGCGTGAACCGGCAGCACATGAATGCCGCCGTTTTTTAATAATGAAGTTATTTGAGAAATAGCGTTATCAATACCTATTTCTTCAATACAAGGTAGATCGGAAGGAATTTCCACAACACTGATTTTCTCATGCACAAAAGGTTCTTTGGCTCTTGTGCAGCTTAAGTAATCAAATTTGTATTTACCGATAATTTCCATGACCCTGTCATCAATAAGCCATGCCGGTGCTCCAAATGATGTTGGCATATATCCTGTGAGCTTTTTAAATGAATTGATACCTTTTTCGAACCATTCTGTTATCCATTCAATTGATTTTAAGTATAGCTCATCCTGCCAGCGCCTATGATCCCATGCATGGAACTGGACTTCATGCCCATTTGATATTATTTGTTTTACAATTTCCGGAAAAGAAAGCGCTATCATGGGTGATGGAAGCAATGTCCCGTACAAAGCCGTCTTGAAACCATAGAGCCCGGCAGCATTGCTTTTTATCATCTTTTTAAAAAAGAGCGGGTTTTTGATAAGTTGAAGAGCAGCTCTACCCGAAGCATCGGGCCCCATACTTAAATAAAAAGTTGCTCTTATATTAAACCGGTTAAGAATATCAAGAATGCGGGGCACACCTTTTTTCATACCCTGGTAGGTGTCCACATCTATTTTGATGCCTAAAACATTTTCATTCATACACACGCCTTATTGTTATCATGGGAAAAATATCTGACAGCTATTAAGATTTGTCTTCCAGAGCAATATCTGCTTTATCCGATGAATAGACCTTGTCAATTACGTACTCGGGTCTTTTTCTAACTTCTCTGTAAATCCTGCCGATATATTCTCCTAATATTCCGAAGGCAAAAAACTGCAACCCTATAAAAACAAAAAGGATTGCAAAAAGTGTAAAAATACCCTGGGCAGCCCAGTGAGCACCATATACCAGCCTTGCAATGATTAAAAATACACCAAACAAAATTCCGGCCGAAGACATTACTATCCCTCCATACAAAAGGAATTTCATGGGCAAATCAGAAAACGATGATACAAGATCGAACTGAAGATTTATAAGTTTTCTTAAAGGGTAGTTAGATATTCCGCCGGCTCTTTCTTCATGAGCAACCTCAATTTCGGTAACATGCTTTCCAAAATATACGGCAAGCGCCGGTATAAATGTTGAATGCTCATGACAGGCGATCATACGCTCTACCACCGGACGTTTATATGCACGCAGCATGCATCCCCAGTCAGTCATACTTACTTTGGTAATTTTTCTTGCCACCATGTTTATTAGCTTTGATGCTGTAAGTCTGAAAATCGAATCCTGGCGCTTTTTTCTGATTGTGCCTACTACATCATACCCACCTTCTTCCATTTCTGCTACAAGCCTGGGAATTTCTTCGGGTGGATTCTGCAAATCAGCATCCAGTGTAATTATGATGTCACCTTTAACAATTGAAAAGCCGGCAAATATTGCTGCATGCTGGCCATAATTTCTTACAAGCGCAACAACCTTTATCTCAGGCCATACTGCAAGGTTTTTTAATATAGAAAGAGAATTATCTTTACTTCCGTCATCGATAAGAATTATCTCATACAGCCTGTTCATTTGCTGCATAACAGGATGTATTCGTTCAATCAGTAAACGCAGATTTTCTTCTTCATTGTAAACGGGAATTACCAGAGAAATCATATTCTGTGTGCTCATCTATTAATCCCTTTTTAATATTTCTCTTATAGCCTCACAAACATAAGAAGCATCATCTTCTTTCATATCGGGAAAAAGTGGAAGTGAAATAATTTGTTCCGCAGCCCTTTCAGTTTCGGGAAGCATCCAATTGTCAGTTCCATACTTTTCCTTTATATAATTCAAATGATGGCAAGCCGGAAAATGAAAGCCATACCCTATATTATATTCAGATAATTTTTCCATAAACATCGCTCTTTTCATGGATTGTACTTTTATCACAAAAAGATGATTTGAATTGATGTGCGAATAGTTGGGAATGCCAGGCAATTCTATCCCTTTGATATCTTTAAGCCCGTTTATATAAGTTGCTGCTATCCGGGTTCTTTTGCTGTTAATGTCATCTAACCTTTCTAACTGGGCAAGCCCTAAAGCTGCCAGCATATCCGGCAAATTATATTTGAACCCAGGTTGATAGATATCATATTCCGGGTTTCCTCCCTTGCCATAACGCTTCCATGCATCCCTTTCTATCCCGTGAAATCTTAATAACCTTAAATTTTTTTCCAGTTTTTCATCACTTAGTGTAATCATACCTCCTTCACCACTTGTGATATTTTTTAAGGGATGAAAAGAAAAAATCGCGATATGTCCAAAGCCACCGGCATGAATACCATTATAATAAGTGCCAACAGCATGTGCCGCATCTTCGATAACTATAAGATTGTGGTGTTTTGCAATTTTTATAATTTTATCCATATCGGCAGGTACACCTGCAAAGTGAACAGGAATAATTGCTTTGGTTTTAGAAGTAATTTTTTCTTCTATAAGATCGGCATTGATATTTAAGGTATCATAATCAATATCAACAAAAACGGGTTTTGCTTTTTGCATCGCAATCATATTGATGGTTGACGCAAAGGTCATAGGCGGCGTGATTACTTCATCTCCTTCTCCGATATTAAGTGCGAGAAGTACTATGTGCATTCCGGCTGTTGCTGAACTTACAGTAATTGCCTGGTTAGCACCGGTCAATTTACAAAAATTATCTTCAAATTCCTTGCTGGCGGGTCCGGTGGTAATCCATCCTGATTTCAGACATTTTACAACATTTTCAATCTCATTGTCCCCTATGGAAGGTTTTGACAGGGGTAAAAAATCTTCTCTTATTTTCATATATTGCTCTTTTCCATATTTATGATGTTAAAATATTATCTAATAGACAACAATAATTGACTTTTAATCCATCATCTTGTAATTTAAAAATTCAGAGCTTTATTTTATTAACAAGATATAATAATGGATAGATTCATAAAAAGTCCAACTATTTTAAAAATAATTTGTTCCTGCACTCTCGCTTCATCATTTCTTCATATTTAACTTGGTATAAAATTAATTAAAATTTAACTTTGTTATAACAACATTTTTTTATTTATTATAAAAAATATTTAGAGAAAGGACTCCGGAATGAAGGCAGTTGTTTTGGCTTACCACAATATCGGTTGCGCAGGAATAGAAGCACTTTTAAGAAACGGCTTCGAAATCACCGCGGTTTTTACCCATGAAGATGATCCCGGCGAAAATCTATGGTTCAAATCAGTTGCGGAGCTTGCCGCAGCCAATGATATCCCGGTATATGCGCCGGATAATATCAATCATCCATTATGGGTGGAAAGAATAAAGGAAATGAAGCCGGATATACTTTTCTCATTTTATTACAGAAACCTTGTGAGCAAAAAGATTCTGGATCTTATCCCTTTAGGTGCTCTTAATCTGCACGGATCGCTTCTCCCCCGTTATCGTGGCCGTTGCCCCGTAAACTGGGTACTTATAAACGGCGAAAAAGAAACCGGCGTAACACTTCATTATATGACACCTCAACCGGATGTTGGTGATATCGTTTGCCAAAAAAGTGTAAACATAGATTATGATGATACAGCTTCAAGTTTGTACAACAAAATTGAAATAGCATCGGCCGTCCTGCTGGATGAACAGTTGCCGAATATCCGGGAAAATCGCGCTGATCATATCCCTCAGGATCATTTACTGGCAAGCTATTTCGGCGGGCGTAAACCGGAAGATGGTGAAATCAACTGGGAGCAAAAAGCTTCCGATGTCCGTAACCTTGTTCGTGCAGTAACCCGACCATATCCGGGCGCCTTTTCCTATATAGGCAATCGTAAATGTTTTTTTTGGCAGGTTAGTATAGCTCAGATATCAGAAGAAGCTTCACCAGGCACAGTGCTTTCCACAAATCCTTTTAAAATTGCCTGCGGTAATGATGCTGTGGAAGTGATTTTTGGGCAACCTGAAGACGGAGTCTATATGAGCGGTCGGCAGCTAGCCGAAGAACTCAATCTGGCAAAAGGTATGAAGTTTAACGGCCAAGTGGAAATAATTGTAGAGCAGCAACGCAAAAAAAATGTTCTTATTTTAGGAGTAAACGGTTTTATAGGCAATCATCTGAGTGAACGGCTGCTTGATAGCGGCCGCTACGATGTATATGGTATGGATCTTTCAACTAATGCTATAAACCGTCTGCTTGATAGGCCTGGCTTTTATTTTAAGGAAGGCGACATAGGAATCATGAGAGAGTGGATAGAATATCATGTCCGCAAATGTGATATCATACTACCTCTTGTTGCTATTGCGACACCTATAGAATATGTGAGAAATCCTCTGCGTGTATTTGAACTCGACTTTGAAGAAAACCTACGAATTGTTAGATACTGTGTCAAGTACAAAAAAAGGCTGATATTTCCTTCTACTTCCGAAGTTTATGGCATGTGCACGGATTCTGAATTTGACGAGCAGAGTTCAAATTTTGTTCTTGGTCCCATCCATAAACAAAGGTGGATATATTCATGCAGCAAACAAATGCTTGATCGGGTAATATGGGCCTATGGCGCAACCAATGGTTTGAAGTTCACTCTGATTCGCCCCTTTAACTGGTTAGGCCCCAGGCTTGATTCTCTCGCCTCAGCCAGAATCGGCAGTTCCCGTGTAATAACCCAGTTTATTCTAAACCTGGTGGAAGGAAGACCGATTCGCCTGGTGGACGGCGGCAGCCAGAAGCGGTGTTTTACAGATGTCAAAGATGGTATCGATTGTTTGTTTAAAATTATCGAGGATAAAAATAATAACAGCAACGGTAAAATTTTTAATATCGGAAACCCTGATAATGAAAAGAGCATGGCAGAGCTCGCAGAAATTCTTGTAGACAAATTTTCTTCTCACCCACTCAGAAAACATTTTCCGCCTTTAGCAGGTATCCGCAGAATCGAAGCTCAAACTTTTTATGGTACCGGTTACCAGGATGTTGAACACAGGCGTCCTTCCATACGTCAGGCAAAAACTCTGCTCGGATGGAAGCCTGTCGTACCTTTTTCCCAATCAGTTGAAGAAACTCTTGATTTCTTTTTAAGAGATCTGGTTGAAGAAATGGGAATATCAGAATGATCTTATATCTTGTCATCTATAGTTGATGCGAAGCATTACAATATGGTTAATATTTCCGACAATCCGGGAAAAGATTATTCATGGTTAAGGCTG
>JAHITX010000090.1 GCA_018817425.1 Pseudomonadota bacterium | reverse complement strand
TTTTGTTAATTATCAATATGTTATAGTTTTTTGTGAAAATACCCGGATTTTAAATATTCCATTACTGATTGCGAAAAATAAATTCAAGATTTGTTCTGGGTGGTAATATTATGCATCTTCTTAACTTCACCGAGAATTGCTAAAGGGTATATTATTTATTCTCAGTGTGGAAGAAGAATTGGTTCGATTTGAGATTGGCTATGATCTTGAATGGATCTTTCCGGATAGCTTTGCAGGTTATATAGAAAGAGAACAAATGGCACCCTTTTTTAAAGCAGGCCGGGTTCAGGATGGAATTGCAGCAACGCTGGAAATGATCATTGCCAGGACAAATGAAAAAATCGATGAACAGGCATATGATCCTAATGTGAATAAAAATAATTTACCTACCAATTACTATTCCGGCGGTGGGGGAGCCAACCAAAAAGTTCAGATAAAAGAAATTACGATCCCCGACAAAGCCAATTACCCTGACGATATTAAATCTCTTTTTATTCCTCAGACAACACCCGAAGAAGCTTATTTGTTAGATATTGAAAAATGCAAACGGCACATCAGAGGATATGACTTTGATTTGTACACTGATGAAACTCGTGCAATAAGCAAAAAGTGGATGTTCACAAATGCACAGATGGACAATGAAGTAAGAGATACCCAGGGCAAGACATTTAAGGTTTTCACCAGGGGTGAATTAGCCATTATTGTTTTTGAACCAAAACACAAAAATTGTCCTCCTATTTATCTGGAAAGAAATAATAATGGATGGCAATTGGATATTGCAACTATGTCCAAGACAATCCATTTTGACATGCGAAACCGCGCACATATGGGAAAAAGCAAATATCTGCCACTTTTTAAGGAAAATGGATATACCTTTGGTGTAAATGGTTTTTTGTATTACAAGCAGCAGGCGCCGGCTTACCTTGGTATAAATTCGTGGTCCGGTTCGACAAAGACAGCGACAATAAATTCCCTTGTAGATGATGGCCCTGGCGATAAAGCCGGCTTAAAACCCGGTGATACTATTATCAAGGTAGGCGATACTGATATTATAAGCACTCGCGGGATTGTAAAAGCTGAAAACAAATATAAGATTGGCGATACGGTAGTCGTAAAAGTAAAACGTGGGGCCTGGACAAAAAAAATTAATGTCGTACTTGAAGCTTATGATCCATATTGAAAAACTCTTATGTAGTTTGACTGCCAGTTAGCCATAATACTTTTGAATGACAAATCCCCCTGAAGCAATAAAACACAATTACTTCAGGGGAGTTAATAAAATTATTGCCCGGCCTTAAGCTTTGCCGATCTCATAGAATGTCTTTTATGGGCGGAAAGCACTGCTTTTCTGATGCGGATTGAGATAGGGGTTACTTCCACCATTTCATCTTCGCGTATGAAATTTATTGCACCTTCAAGTGTCAGTGGTTTAACCGGAGCAAGAAGAATATGATCATCTTTTCCGGAAGCTCTCATGTTTGTTAATTTTTTCTCCTTGCATGCATTTACGTTGATATCGCCTTCCTTGTTATGCTCTCCCACAACCATTCCTTCGTATACCGGAGTAACTGGAACAATCAAAAGCCTGCCTCTTGGCTCAAGGTTAAACAGGGCGTATGCAACCGAATTGCCGGATCTGTCTGAAACTATAGAACCTGTGAATCTTACCGGAAAGTCACCTCTGTATTTTTCATAACCGGAAAAATATGAATTCATAATACCGGTTCCCTTCGTATCCGTTAAAAACTCATCCCTGTAACCGATAAGTGCTCTTGACGGAATGGAAAATTCGATTCTGACTCTTCCTCTTTCATTGTTTACAAGATTTAACATCCTTCCTTTTTTCGAAGAAAGCTTCTCGGAAACAATCCCAAGAAAATTTTCATTGCAATCGATAAAAAGATGCTCGATTGGTTCGAGTTTTTCACCGTCTTTGTATTTTAGAATTACTTCGGGACGGCCTACACACAACTCAAATCCCTCCCTGCGCATAGTTTCTATAAGTATGGCCAGTTGGAATTCCCCTCTTCCCTTTACAATAAAAGAATCCATCTCCTGCTCATCGCTTATCTGGATTGCAACATTTCTTAATGTCTCTTTGTAAAGCCGTTCGCGTATTTTACTGGATTGAACATATTTTCCTTCTTTTCCTGAAAAAGGCGAATTATTTATGGTAAATTTCATAGAAACAGTCGGCTCATCAACAGTAATTCTTTTTAAAGCTTTAGGGAAATTACTGGTGCAGATAGTATCTCCGATTTTAACATCTTCAATTCCTGAAAGTACTACTATATCACCCGGTTCGGCATTTTTGATTTCAATAATTTTCAAACCGGTATAAGTTTGCAGCTTGGAAACCTTAAGCGGAATGTAAGCGTTTTCGCTGTTAATGCATATAAGATTATCATGCTGCCCCATTTTTCCGTTAAATACTTTTCCTATTGCAAGCCTTCCAAGGTAGTCGGAATATCCAAGGTCCGAAACAAGCATTTGAAAAGGTTCTTCGGGATCATAAGATGGAGGAGGAATTTCTTTTAAAATGGTATCAATCAATAAATGAAGGTTTTCTCCTTTTTCATTCAGACTCTTTTGTGCTATTCCATCACGACCGATTGCATAAATAAGCGGAAAATCAAGCTGCTCATCATTTGCTCCAAGGTCTATGAGAAGATCGTATATCTCGTCTAACACCTCACCCGGCCTGGCATCTTTACGATCTATTTTGTTTATCACAACTATAATCTTCAAACCTGCGGCAAGCGCTTTTTTAAGCACAAAACGTGTCTGTGGAAGAGGCCCCTCGGATGCATCAACAAGTAAAATAGCACCATCAGACATTGAAATAGCTCTTTCAACTTCTCCGCCGAAATCCGCATGTCCCGGAGTGTCAATTATATTTATTTTAACATCCTTCCAGACCACGGAACAATTCTTGGCTGCAATAGTAATACCTCGTTCACGTTCCAGATCCATGGAATCCATTATTCTTTCATCGACCCGCTGGCCTGTTCTGAATAAACCACTTTGTTTAAACATTCCGTCAACAAGGGTTGTTTTACCATGATCAACATGGGCAATAATTGCAATATTTCTTATTTTTTCATTCTTAATTAATTCTGTCATATCATCTTTCTTTAAAAACCTGATTTAAAAAAGTCTTCCGTATCCGTAATATCACCCGGCTTAGGAGTAAATTCTGCTGGAGCTGTCCCTTCCTTAAAGCATTCAAGAATTGTTTTTTTGGATTCCGGTATCGCCAAAAGACCGGTTTCGGTATCAATTTCCGCAAATTCAATACCTTCTTCTGTTTCCGGAAAATCTACCACAGGTTTATCCGCAAGAATTTGCTGCATAAAATCAAGCCAGATCGGACCCGCAGCTCTGGAACCTGTTTCGGATTTGCCTAAAGTGGCCAATTCATCAGAGCCAACCCACACACCTGTAATATACTCCGGAGAGTATCCTATAAACCATGCATCATATAAATCATTTGTCGTACCTGTTTTCCCGACTACCGGCCTTTTAAGTTCAAGCATTCTTCTGCCGGTTCCGTTTTCTACAACACTTCTTAAAAGGCTTGTCATTATAAAGGCAGTATTTTTTTCAATTACCTGGTTTACTGATGGCATTGCTTCTTCAAGAATGTTTCCATCCCGGTCAACAATCTTTTCTATGAATACCGGTTCAATAAGACACCCCTGGTTTGCAAAAACCGAATAAGCCCCAACAAGTTCAATTAATGAAACACCTGAAGAACCTAATGCAAGTGACAGATTTCTGCTCAACGGGGAAGTAATCCCGAGTTTTTTCGCATATTCTATTGCATAATCTACACCAATGGCTCTTAATATCTTAACTGTAACAATGTTGCGTGAATGTGTCAGGGCATCGCGCAAAGATGTTCGTCCGTAGAATGTATCACTATAGTTTTTTGGTTTCCAGACAAAATTGCTTTCACTGTCTTCATAGGTAATGGGAGAATCGATTAACACACTTGCAGGAGTAAAATCATTGTCAATAGCTGCGGCATAAATTATCGGTTTAAAAGCTGAACCCGGTTGCCGTTTTGCCTGAATAGCCCGGTTGAACTGGTTTCTGGCAAAAGCATAACCTCCAACCATTGCTTTTACATGACCGTTTTTTGCTTCTACACAAAGCAGGGCCGATTCATTCTCCGGTTCCTGTTCAAGTGACACAGACCATAATTCTTTATCTAGTTTATCCTTTATTTGGTTTTTAATCTTAACAAGTATTAAATCATCGGGGTGAAAAATTATTTTTAAAGTTCCCGCAGGTGAATAACCTGGCGAATCGGCATATTGCTTCAAAGCCCAATTCATGTCTTCGAGTTGTATTATACCATAATTATCTCCGATATTTACAATGATATTATCATCATTTACAGATGTTACTATTGCTTTTACAGTCATTTCTTCTTTTAAAGGAGTTTCTGCCAGCATATTCTTTGTTTTATCAGAAACAATCTTTATTTCATCCGGATCAAGGTGTTTTATCGGACCTCTGTATTCATGCCTTTTGTCAAGAGCTTTCAATCCTTTTCTTATTGCTTCCTGAGCCGCTATCTGCATATCATAATTACAAGTGGTATATATCTTAAGCCCCTTCTCATAGAATACTTCCTGTCCGTATTTTTGCTGAACATACTGTCTGACATATTCGGAAAAATAGGGCGCGCTTTCAGCAAATAAGTTTTGTTTCTGCTTAAGCTCTATTTTTGTGTCAATAGCTTGCTTATACTGAGCTTCAAGTATATAACCTTCTTCCAGCATACGGTCTAAAACATATATCTGACGTTGCCTTGATTTCTCCCAGTTTCTGTAAGGCGAATATCTGCTTGGAGCCTGAGGAAGACCTGCAAGCAGAGCACACTCAGCCAAATCCAAATCAATTGCTGATTTACCAAAATATTTCTCTGACGCAGCTTCAACTCCATAGGCCCCATGACCAAAATAAATTTGATTTAAATACAGAAATAAAATTTCTTCCTTGGAGAAAGTTTTGTCTATTTTGTATGCAAGTATTGCTTCGGTTATTTTTCTTCTGTAACTTTTTTCAGGTGTCAGTAAAAATGATTTGGTAACCTGCTGAGTAATAGTGCTTCCACCCTGAACAATTGTTCCTGCTTTGATATTCTTCAAAAAAGCTCTTACAATACTTTGAAAATCTATCCCCTTGTGTTTATAAAATCTCGAATCCTCAGCAGCAATGAAGGCATCCTTTAACATGGGAGGAATCTTTTCCATAGGAAGTATTATTCTGTATTCCTTATAGAATTGAGCTATTTCCTGATTATTGTCAGAGTACACCGTTGTAATAGTGGGCGGACTATAATCGTTAAGTGCGGATATTTTAGGAATTTCCTGTGTAATATGCAAATAAAAGCTTATCAATATAATCAAAACGACAGAAACAGATATAAGAGATGTCCATAATCCCCATCTTAATACTTTCCTTGCTGTTGTTTCAACTTTTTGGTTTGAGCGTTCTTTAATGATTTTTGCAACTTTTTTACTTCTTCGCATATTGAACATTTCCTGATTGTTGCATCATCTTATGTGCTGTATCCAGTTGTTTTCTTTAATAAGCATAGTTGTCGGATCGATAAAAAGTTCGGATTCATCCGAATCAGGTTTTCCTCCTTTAAGAGCCTTAAGTTGAATATCTTTTCCTTCAGGCTGAATTAGTATTGTTTTTTCAAAAAGATACTCAATATCATTAAAATGTGCCGGAATTCCATGGGGTTTATCATCTCTGCTGATGCGAACCGTAAACCAGAGCTTAAGAGAGTGTTGTTGAGCAAAGCGTTGAAGCTCTATAAGAGATTCTTTCTGCGAAACATCAAAGGGAAGACCATCAATTAGAATAACACGCGGACGGAAAATATTTTGTTCCATAAGGTCGGTAAGCCTTTCTTCCAGTTTTGGAACACTAAAGCCCTCCACTTCAAAT
Organism: Pseudomonadota bacterium; assembly: GCA_018817425.1. Lineage (NCBI taxonomy): Bacteria > Pseudomonadati > Pseudomonadota > Pseudomonadota bacterium. The sequence goes on along the minus strand of JAHITX010000090.1, from coordinate 35,176 downwards.
GTCATTATAAATCTGTGCGGCAGCAGGTTTTCAAATATCTGTTCCTGGTCGGCAATGCTGTGCTGAAATGCAATGTTGCGGTACACTTCCTTATACCACAGGCCGACTTTTTTTACCGGATCATTCAAGCTTATGTGTAGTACATTTCTCTCATTAAGCAGATTATATATTGCCAGTTGAATAAGAAGAGCCGTTTTACCTACACCCGCATATGCCAGGATAGCGCCAAAACCGCCATCCTGAATTATTTCCGTTTCGTTTTCTACCAGTCTTCCCAATGGATGGGTAAGATTAAAACTATTTTTTACCATTTCATATACTCCTTAAGCTTATATGCAAATAGGTTTGTTTTACAGGCAAACTGTAATAATTTATACCGTTTTTTGTAAATTCTTTTTTTCTTCCGCTGCTTTTTTTACTAAGTCTTCGGCAACTGATTGAGGCGCCTGCTTATAGGTTGCAAACTCCATTGTAAACTGAGCTTTGCCCTGAGTCGTTGACCTTAGCACCGTTGAATACCCAAACATTTCAGCAAGAGGAACCTGCGCTTCAACAACACATGAAGTTACTTCATCCTGAGTGCCGAAAATTATTCCACGACGCTGGTTCAATGATCCTAAAACAGCACCCTGAAATTCGGTTGGGGTTTCGACAACTACTTTCATTATCGGTTCGATAATCACAGACTTTGCTTTCGAATAACCTTCAAGAAAAGCACCACGGGCAGCTGACTGAAAAGCCATCTCAGAAGAATCGACTGCGTGCGAGGCACCGTCATTTATAACAATTTTTACCCCTGTAACAGGATATTCAAGTTTCGGGCCTTTTAGCAGGCAATTCTTAAAACCTTTTTCACATGCAGCAATATACTGAGTCGGAATAGCTCCGCCTTTAATCTGATTATCAAAGACAAATTCTTCATCAGCAGGCTCCATATAACCTGCCACACGTCCGTATTGCCCAGCACCTCCTGTTTGCTTTTTATGTGTATAATTGAATTCAGCTTTTCTTGTAATTGTTTCTCTGTATGCCACTTTAGGTACACCCGATATAACATGGGCATTATATTCTCTCCGCATCCTTTCCAGATAAACTTCAAGATGAAGCTCCCCCATTCCTGAAATTATCGTATCTCCTGTTTCATCACTGGTAAAAGTTTTAAAAGTAGGATCTTCTTTTGAAAACCTGTTTAATGCCTTGGACATATTTACTTCAGATTTATTATCCTTAGGTTTAATTGCAAGAGAGATAACAGGCTCCGGGACATACATTGATGTCATTGTATAACTAAGACCTTGTGATACGAAGGTATCTCCGGAGGCACAGTCAACACCGAACAAAGCGCCAATATAACCTGCCGGTATGGATTCTATCTCTTCCATCTGGCTGGCATGCATGCGGACAACTCTTCCGACTTTTACCTTTTTGCCGGTACGCACATTGTAAATATTATCACCTTTAGCAAGCAAGCCCTGATACACCCTGACATATGTCAGCTGGCCGTATTGTCCTTCTTCCAGTTTAAATGCTAGTGCTACAAGAGGTTTACTAATATCTGCCTTCAAAATGACAGGTTCTTCATTATTATCCATATCTAAAGCTATATTTTCAGTATCAAATGGGCACGGAAGAAATTTAATGACAGCATCAAGCAGAGGTTGAATACCTTTGTTTTTATAGGCGGACCCCAGCAAAACAGGTGTCAGTTTTCTTGACAAGGCCCCCTCCCGAAGTGCAGTAACTATCATTGCTTCACTTATCTCTTTTTCTTCAAGAATTGCATCTGTAAGCTCATCTGAAAAACTTGAAGCAGCATCGATTAGTTCTTCTCTCTTTTTATTCGCTTGATCCAAAAGATTGGCCGGAATATCATCTATGCGAATTACTTCCCCGTTATTTCCATCAAAATATATCGACTTCATTGACAGCAAATCAACAACACCGCTAAAATCTGCTTCAAGACCTATGGGCATTTGAATGGCAACTGCATTATGCCCCAGTTTTTCTCTAAGCTGTTTTACTACTTTATCAGGATTGGCGCCGCTTCTGTCACATTTATTTATGAAAGCAAGGCAGGGTACTTTATAACGTTTCATCTGCTGATCAACTGTAATTGACTGCGATTGAACGCCCCCAACAGAACAAAGGACAAGCACAGCTCCATCCAATACTCTTAAAGATCGTTCAACTTCTATTGTAAAGTCAACATGTCCCGGAGTATCTATAATGTTGATTTCATGACCGAGCCATTCACAGAAGGTAGCAGCGGAAGCAATTGTTATGCCCCTTTCCTTTTCAAGCTCCATTGAATCCATGGTAGCTCCCACACCATCTTTTCCTTTTACATCGTGGATTGCATGGATACGCTTTGTATAAAAAAGTATTCTTTCTGTAAGCGTGGTTTTACCGGAGTCTATATGTGCGCTTATTCCGATATTTCGAAATTTAGTGATATCTTGATTCATTCTATATTCCTTATAACTCAGGATACTATCCAAAGAGCGCGATTTGAGATATGATTTATTACATATCTTGATACGCTCCCAATAAAAATGGATTTACTGACACCGCTTCTTCCCACAATAACGGTTCCGTAATTCCCTTTTTCCGATTCATCAATTATGGCCTTGCCTGGATTTGAAAATCTTGACGATGCTTTAAAATGGATTTGATTTTCTTTTAATCCGGCTTTTTCAAACAGGATCTTCGCATTAGAAAAAACCTTTTCAACACTTTGTTTGCTTGACTCCGCAAGGATTTTATCAAGATCTTTTTTGTCTTTATCGCTATTTTTTGCCCCCATTAATTTAATTTTAGGAATAACATTAAACAGAGTGATATCTGCGGTTTTACTTTCTCCAATCATAAAACAAACATGATCAATAGCTCTCATTGAGCTTGCAGACCCATCTACTGTAACCATGATTTTTGAAGAATTAACAGTTCCATCTATTAACCAAAGCGGGATAGCCGTACTATGTTCTAAAATATTAGATGTAACACTGCCCATAAAGGTTTTTTGTAAGCGGGAAATCCCTCTTCTTCCAACAGCAATAGCATCATAAGGCAATTTTTGTCCAAAGTCTAAAATGTCCTTTGCCACAAATAACAATTTTGGCTTTGTGGCTATCTCTATTTTTTTTGCATCTATACCCATATTAATCATAAGTTCCTTGTACTTGCCAAGAAGATCATGCGAAGCTTTTTCATTTCTTTTTAAAATTTTAGACAGCTCACTTTGTACTTTCATGTTTTTTTTTGCTTCATCAACAAGAAATTGCGATACAGTGCATTGAACATTAAAAATAGTATACGAAATATCTTGTACCACATCGGAAATCCTAACCGCATACTTTACAGAATTTTTGGAATAAATGGAATCATCCACTGCTATAACAATTTTTTTCTGCATAATGCCTCTCTTTTTTAGTATCTTTTCTGTTGTATATTATTATTACTGTTAGGTAACAAGTAATAAAAATAACAGATATTAACTTATTAGTACAGATTATTTCCAAATAATAAGCAAGAGGTATAATATGTGTAGTCCGTCATAGGAGGATAATAATTGTCAGCCACCGATATTAGACATATGACCTGAAATAACACTTGCGAATTTTGAGGCAAGGGGATGTTCAAAAGGCTTATCATAAATCGCCCCAAGAATAATACCAGCCAGCTCATTGTCAGAACAGCCGTTTCTAAGCGGAGTTTTAAGATCTGTTTCAACATCCGATAGCAGGCAGGTTTTAAGTTTACCACTTGCCGTCAACCTGAGCCTGTTACAACTATCGCAAAAATGTTCGCTTATAGGTCTTATGAATCCTATTTCTCCTTTAGCATTTTCAAATTTAAAACGTTGCGCTGGGCCGTCAAACTGGTTTCTTTCAACAGGATTAAGGCGGCCGATGGAACTTATGATACTTTTTATTTCAGGAGCAAAAAGCTGTCTGGAGGTCAGCTGTGATGTACCTATAGGCATATATTCTATAAATCTGATATGAAAGGGATAAGTAAAAGTCAGCTTAGCAAAATCTACCAGCTCATCGTCATTTATTCCACTTAAAACAACCACGTTAAGTTTTATCGGATAAAAGCCCATAGCATGCGCTGTCATTATGCTTTCCCATACCCCATCGAAAGCATCAATACCGGTTATACTTTTGAATTTATATTTCTTTAAGGTATCCATGCTGATATTAAGCCGCTTAATACCGGCAGCTTTAATTTTTTCGATTTTTTCTTTTAATAAAATACCATTAGTTGTAATTGAAAGATCAGAAACTCCATCTAAACAGCCTATTTTCATTAAGAAATCACAAACCCCTTTTCTCACTAGCGGCTCGCCACCGGTTACACGTATTTTTGAAATCCCAAGTTTAACAAATATTTTTGCTATCTTCAGCATTTCCTCATAACTTAAAATTTCACTACATAGAAGTTTCTGAATCCTTTCATTGGGCATGCAATATATGCATTGCATATTACAGCGGTCGGTAACAGATATACGAAGATAGTCAAGTCTGCGTTTATATTTATCAACCAGTTTTATTTCAGGAAGTTTTACGGTATTTGCACCACTTGCTGTCATCTATTTGTTTCCATTACATTTTACCATATAAATCACCAATTTTATTTAACATCAATGTATTTTGTTTTGTTGGGTTGAAGATAAATATCATATACGGTATTGTCAATCCTGCTTTACTCGGATTTTGTATAATATTGAATAATAGCCTCATACAATCCGGGTATTGAGTAAGATTCTGCAACAATCTGAACACTGATACCCATATTTTTTGCCGTATCAGCGGTGATCGGACCGATTGCGGCAACCACAACATCCTTCATCAACTCTTGTATATTATCAGCAGGCAAAAGCGCTGCAAAATTTTTTACTGTCGATGAACTGGTAAAAGTCACCATATCGATAGTTCTGTTTGTTAACTCTCTGACAATATCCACCGACTCATCGCATACGGCTCTTGTTTTGTAAGCTGTTATTTCATCTACAAAAGCACCCATTTTTATAAGCTCTTCATAAAGTATGGCTCTTGCCTCTTTGGCCCGTGGAAGCAATACTTTTTTTCCTTTTATTTCTTCATTTTTAAAAGAGTCAACAATTGATTCAGCTATATAATTTTTAGGTACAATATCACTTTTAATTCCATATCCAAGCAGTTTTTTTTCAGTTGCAGGACCTATAACTGCTGTTTTAATGCTGCCTAAAGAACGTACATCACGCCCGCTTGAAAAAAGGCGCTCAAAAAAGAAACTTACTCCATTTACACTTGTAAATACAAGCCAGTCATATTCCGAAAGGTTTTCAAAAGCTTTATCAAGAAGAGTCCAATCATCCGGCGGTTCCACTTTTATGGTAGGAAGCTCAATACAATCCGCTCCGTTTTCGGATAGCAGGCTTAAAAGATCGCTTGCCTGCTCCCTGGCTCTTGTGACAACAATTCGTTTGCCGAGAAGCGGTTTTTTCTCATACCAGCAAAGAGTATCTTTTAATTTAACCACATCACCGACAACTATTATAGCCGGAGGCTTAAACCCAGCGGCTATAACACGTTCAATAATATTGGATAAATTGCCTGAAACACTAGCATGCTTTGGGGTTGTGCCCCACTGAATAAGAGCAATTGAGGTATCGGAAGACATGCCGTTATCTATCAGACTCTTTACTATGTTAGGCAGATTTTTCACTCCCATAAAAAATACAATGGTGCCGATTCCTTTTACAAGAGCTTGCCAGTTAATCCCGGATTTTTCTTTTTCAGGATTTTCATGACCTGTCACAAAAGCAACTGTTGAAGTAAACGATCTATGAGTTAAAGGAATCCCCGCATATGCCGCAGCTGCTATAGCAGAAGTAACTCCGGGAACTATTTCAAACAAGATATTGTTTTCGGCAAGCACTTCGGCCTCTTCGGCACCACGTCCGAATATAAAAGGATCTCCGCCTTTAAGTCTGGTAACAACATTTCCCTCTTTGGCTTTTTGTAAAATAAGAGCATTGATATTTTCCTGAGACATTGAATGGTTGCCACCCTGTTTTCCGGCATATAAAATTTCAGCTTCTTTTTTTGCATATTTTAAAAGGGTAAAAGATGCCAAAAAATCATATATTATAACATCAGCGCGCTTTATACAGTTTTTGCCTTTCACTGTAATAAGACCAGGATCTCCCGGACCCGCACCTACCAAATAAACTTTACCTTTTTTATTTTCCATTTTTCTATTTACATCTCAGTCAAATTTTCAAGCAATCTTTTGGCTCCCATAGAAATAAGCTTGTCTGCAAGAGCAACTCCGATTTTTTCCGATGATTCAAGAGGACCTTTTTGAATATCCGATATAATTGTTTTACCGTCAAGATCGGCAACAAGACCTTTTATAGTAAAAACATTATTTTCAGCTTTTCCATAACCTGCTACAGGGATTTGACAACTGCCCTCAAGCCTTTTCAAAAAAGCCCGCTCACCTGAAACAACAGCATGGGTTAAAAAATGATCCATAGCATTTATATAACGCGATATATCTTGATCTTCTTTTCTTATTTCTATGCATAAAGCCCCCTGCCCTACTGCAGGAAGCATAACATCTTCATTTAAATATTGGGTTATGATACTTTCAAGCCCAAGCCTTTTTACTCCAGCTGCCGCAAGAATTATGGCATCAATTTCACCTTCCTCAAGTTTTCTTATTCTTGTGTCTAAATTTCCTCTTAAAGGAGATATTTCAAAATCCGGCCTTACGCGTTTTATCTGAGCAATACGACGCAGACTACTTGTACCTATCCGCGCGTTTATGGGAAGCTGTGATAATAAAAGACCTTTATGGGAAATAAGAACATCGCAGGAATTTTCACGTTCCGGTATCGCTCCGATACAAAGGCCCTCATACAACTCGGCAGGCATATCTTTCATACTGTGAACAGCAATATCGATGCGTTTATCTACAAGAGCTTCTTCTATTTCTTTCACAAAAAGGCCTTTGCCACCTACTTTTGCAAGCGGAACATCAAGTATCTTGTCACCTTTGGTCTTAATAATTTTAAGCTCAATATCAAGATCGGCAAATTTTTGCACAAGATACGACTTTACCCACTGAGCCTGCCATAGTGCCAGCTTGCTCCCTCTTGTGCCTATAATTATTTTAGGTTTTTTCAATGTCCGCAACTCGAACAGCTTGAAGATGAACAGGACCCGCAGGAAGATGCTGATGCCGATTGTCCGGTGGTTTCCCCACCTGCTCCCTTGCTCACAAAACCACATGCTGACATAAGTTTTTTTACTTTTTTGCTCTCACAGGATGGGCAAAAAGGTTTTTCTTTTCCAAATACCAAAAACTCAAAATCATGATCGCATTTATCACAGTGAAATTCGTATATAGGCATATTTTAGCTCCTTACTATATTTTTAAATCAATACTGCACCGATTTTACCTTATGCAGATTAACTTTTTGTTTAATTTTTTCTTTTACCATTATAGAAAGTTACGGGCAAGCAGTTATTTAGATATCAAAAAGTTCTTTATATTTTGTTCTATCCATCCGATATTTTAATTAAATATATTGCATACTTTAGTTTGATTCAGTAATATTGATTCTGTGAAAATTCATAACCCGTATGAGTTATAATTTAAAACTATTGTCGTTTGCCCCATATTATGGTATAAACCCAAAGATTTGTATAGATTATTTTATATATGAAAAATAAATTAAATTCAGGGTATAGGTATATATTCGGACCGATACCGTCAAGAAGGCTGGGTGTATCCCTTGGAGTGGACCTTTTACCTTCAAAAACCTGTACTCTTGATTGTATATATTGCGAATGCGGCAAAACAAAAAATCTTACTATCAGCCAAAAAGAGTATGTGCCTGTTGAAAACGTCAAATATGAACTTAAGGATTTTTTACAATCTGCTCCTGATATAGATTATATTACATTTGCCGGCTCAGGTGAGCCGACTTTACACAGCGGTCTTGGAGATCTGATCCGATATATAAAATTTAGCTACCCGCGCTACCGGGTAGCTGTGTTGACTAACGGCACTCTTTTTTATGAACCGTCAATTTTAAAGCAGGTCATTGATGCCGATCTTGTCAAAATATCCGTAGATGCCGGAACTTTTGAAAATTTTGTACGAATAAACAGGCCGCATGAAACTCTTGAACTATCTAAGATAACGGACGGGCTGATCAATTTAAGAAAAAACTACGATAAAGAATTGTGGGTGGAAGTATTTATTGTTAAAAATTTAAATGATAACAGGGTAGAACTTAAAAAGATTAAAGAAGTTATTAATCTGATAAAGCCTGACCGCATTCATCTAAACACCCTCGACAGGCCCGGAACAGAAAGCTGGATTGAACCGGCCGAAGAATTTGTTTTAAAAGATATTGCATCTTACCTAAATGATGCAACACTAATCAATAAAGATGAAGTATCAGGACTTATCTTAAGCAATGAAATAGAAAAATTTATAATAGCTACTGTCAAACGGCGCCCTATCACAGCAAAAGATGTTTCTCGCATATTTAATTTAAGTGAGAATGATGCTGCGAGATATCTTAACACTCTGTATGAAAGCAAACGGGTTGACAAAAAGAAAATGCCGCGAGGGGAATTTTATTTTAATAGAAATTGATAATTAACACTTTATGTTTTTTTGTTCCACGATGAATTTTATATAGTTCTGGTTGATTTTTCACAATATGACCAAAATAGCAATGGGAGGGTCAAGTATGCCTGTTTATCAATGGAAAGGACGGAACAAAAGAGGCCAGATCCAAAAAGGAGAGATAGAAGCTTCCAGTATAGATATAGTAAAAAACAGACTTAATGCTCAAAAGCTTACACCCATCAAAATCAAAGAAAAACCTAAAGATATTTTCGAAAATGTTGCTTTTTTACAGCCTAAGGTAAAGGATTCGGATATAATTATTTTCGCCAGGCAATTTTCCACAATGATCGATGCGGGTCTTCCAATTGTCCAATGCCTGGATATTCTTTACTCCCAGCAAGAAAACAAGACCTTCAAACTTATGCTCAAGAAGATAAAAGAATCTGTTGAAGGGGGTCAAACTTTAGCCGATGCTTTGAAAAAATATCCTGATCAGTTTGACGATCTTTTTACAAACATGATTGCAGCAGGAGAAACAGGCGGTGTTCTCGATACTATTTTACAGCGGCTTGCTGCATATATAGAAAAAGCGGCAAAACTTAAAGGACAGGTAAAAGGCGCCATGGTTTATCCGGTAGTAACTCTTATTATCGCCTTTGTAGTGCTTATAGTAATTCTTGTTTTTGTTATTCCGGTATTCCAGCAGATGTTTTCAGATTTTGGAGGGGAACTTCCTATGCCAACCCAGATTGTTGTTGCTATGAGCGAATTTGTTAAACAAAAAATAATTTATCTTATAATAGCAATTATTCTTTTTGTAATAGTTTATAAGAGAATTGCCAAAACAGAAAAAGGCAGGTATGCACTTGATGGTTTTTTCCTTAAAGTTCCAGCATTTGGTATTTTATTGCGTAAAGTTGCCGTAGCTAAATTTACACGAACAATGTCAACCATGCTTTCAAGCGGAGTTTCAATATTAGAAGCTCTTGATATAGTTGCTAAAACATCGGGTAACAAGGTAATTGAAAAAGCCATATATGATGTGCGTTCCGGGATTTCGGAAGGTCGTACCATGTCAGAACCTTTAGTTGAAAGCGGCATTTTCCCTTCTATGGTATGTCAGATGATTGCTGTAGGCGAATCTACCGGAGCCCTTGATGCCATGCTTTCAAAGATTGCCGATTTCTATGATGAAGAAGTTGATCAGGCGGTTGCAAACCTCATGTCTCTTATTGAACCATTTATGCTGGTGTTTTTAGGTGTCACACTCGGAGGTCTTGTTATAGCAATGTATCTTCCGATATTTAAAATGGCCGGCGCAATAGGAGGATAACAGCTTTTCATGAGCAAACCCGATTTAAGTGTTGATATTGGCGGAATGCAACTTAAAAATCCGGTCATGACCGCCTCCGGCACTTTTGGTTATGCACAAGAGTTTAAGTCATTTATTGATTTAAACAGGATAGGAGCAATAATCGTAAAAGGGCTTTCCCTCAATTCTTCAAAAGGAAACAAGCCGCCACGCATTGTTGAAACACCATGCGGGATGTTAAATGCCATAGGCCTTGAAAATATCGGGCTTGACGATTTTATAAAAAATAAACTGCCATTTCTAAAAACTTTATCAACACCTGCTATCGTTAATATTTACGGTACAAGTATAGAGGAATACTCTATGCTTGCTGAAGCGATAGAGGATATTAATGAGATAGCAGGTATAGAAGTAAATATATCCTGTCCCAATGTAAAAAAAGGCGGAATAGCTTTTGGAGTTGATCCAAAGTCAGCATATAAAGTTACAAAAGCGGTTCGTAATAAAACATCCAAACCTCTTATGGTCAAACTTTCCCCAAATGTTACCGACATTACGGAAATAGCTTTAAGCGCAGCCGATGCAGGAGCAAATTCTGTGTCTCTTATTAATACAATTACAGGTATGTCAATAGACATCAAGACAAGACGTTCAAGGCTTGCTAATATAACGGGGGGACTTTCAGGCCCTGCAATCAAGCCGATAGCTCTTCGGATGGTATGGCAGGTAGCTCAAAAAGTGAAAATTCCCGTAGTAGGCGTCGGAGGAATACTTACCGCCGATGATGCTATTGAGTTTATCATAGCAGGTGCAACAGCCGTTCAGATCGGCACGGCAAATTTCATAAACCCAAGAGCAACTATCGAAATAATAAAAGGGATAGAAGATTTTCTTATAGAAAATAGAATTTCAAGTATTACAGAACTTGTAGGTACCTTGGATACGAACTGTTAATATTAAGGAGGAATAATGACTGATAAAAGCAATGTTGAATGCACACTTCACGATGGTTTCTCTTTAAAAGATAAGATCCTCATGCAGACCGGCTGGAATGGGTTCATGATTATAGGAACTTACGGTATCTATAAGCAAGACCCGCTCTGGGCCTTGGCATACATAGCATATGTGATAATAGGATACTCCATGATTGTTATTCCCTATCTATGCGCCCATTGTCCGTATCCCTACAAAATGATGGACTGCCTTTTTATGCCCTCGGGATTTCTACGGAAATTTTATACTTACAGGGGACCTCAACCACCTATGATAGGCAAAATAGCTGCCAATGCCATCATGGTGGGAACAGCTCTAATTCCGAATTTCTGGTTATATACAGATATCCCGCTGCTCATAGTTTTCTGGATCTTCGGGCTACCTACTTTGCTGGCTTTCCCCTTACACTATTGCAAACATTGCCGCCATTCCGGATGTTCCGCAAACAGAGCTAAACCATAGCCATTACCCGCTGATTGCGGCTTAATACATTGCAGCAGATATTAAAAAAGCGCCTGCAATGATAAAAACTAAAATTTGACTCTTATGCTATATTAAGATATTGTGCAAATGCGGCTTTTTTTGGTATAGTTATCCCCCCAAAAAAGGAGAATAGTACATGACAAAAGCAGAATTAGTTGATGCAATAGCTGCCGATACAAAAATCACAAAAACTGCTGCTGTTGCAGCGCTGGATTCATTTATGAAAAATGTCACAAAAGCTTTAAAATCAAAAGACGGCAAAGTTACTCTTGTTGGTTTTGGAACATTCTCTAAAACAAAACGCGCTGCTCGTAAGGGTAGAAATCCCCAAACCGGCGCAGCAATCAAAATCAAAGCATGTAATGTTGTAAAATTCAAAGCCGGTAAAAACCTAAAAAATGCAGTGTAGGACCTGAAACAGTTTTTCACCAAAAAAGCCGCAATTTCCAACTATCCATCTATAGCAGATTCGGAAATCCTTAACGGGTGAGCCTTAAGATATTCTAGCCTGTTCAAACCATTTATATAGGCTTTGGCGCTTGCAGTAATGATATCAGGGTCAGCTCCTCTGCCCATGGCTTCTAAGCCATTTTCTTTCAATCTGACAGTAACTTCACCCTGGGAATCGGTTCCTCCGGAAAGTGAACTGATTGAAAAACGCATTAACTCAGATGTAGTCCCGGTTAACCTGGCAATGGTATTGAAAGCCGCATCGATAGGCCCATTGCCATAACCTGCACCCTGAACCGGCCTTTCGTTTACAATAAGCCGTACGCTGGCCATCGGCATGACAGTAGTTCCGGCTATAACATTTAAGTAGTCAAGAGAGAACACATCTTTAGTCTGTAGCAATCCTTCTGCAACCAACACTTCAATATCTTCATCCATCACATGCTTTTTTCTGTCAGCAAGTTCTTTAAATTTTACAAACAAGGTATCTATTTCTTCCGGTGATAGTATATATCCCATATCATTAAGATGAGCCCGAAGTGCATGGCGGCCTGAATGCTTTCCTAATACCATCTTATTAGTATTTAATCCTATAGTTTCCGGTTTCATAATTTCATACGTCATGGGATTTTTTAATACCCCATCCTGATGAATACCGGATTCATGGGCAAAAGCATTGGCTCCTACAATAGCTTTGTTTGGTTGAACAAGTATACCTGTAATCATACTGACAAGACGGCTGGTCGGATAAAAATATTCCGTCTTAATCCCTGTGGTCATCGGAAAATAATTAGGCCTGGTATTAATTGCCATTACTACTTCTTCCATAGAAGCATTTCCGGCTCTTTCACCTATCCCGTTTATTGTAACTTCAGCCTGCCTTGCCCCTGCTACAATCGCCGCAAGAGTATTTGCCGTGGCAAGACCCAGATCATTATGGCAGTGAATGCTTAAAATAGCTTTATTAATATTTGGCGTATGCGCTATCACATATCTGATCAGTTCGGCAAATTCTTCAGGAATTGCGTATCCAACCGTATCCGGCAAATTAACTGTGCTGGCCCCTGCTTCAATTGCCGCTTCAAATACTTTGCACAAATAATCTCGGTCGCTTCGGGATGCATCTTCTGCTGAAAATTCAATATTATCTGTAAATTTTTTTGCATGTTTTACAGCTTCAACCGATCTTTGGAGTACTTCCTCTCTTGTCATATTAAGCTTGTATTTCAAATGCAGATCAGAAGTCGCAATAACAGTATGAATCCTTGGTTTTGCAGCATTTTTTATTGCTTCCCATGCACGGTCGATATCAGGGATGTTAGCTCTGGCTAAAGCAGCAACCTGTGCAACTTTTATCTTTTCGGATATTGCCGAAACCGCTTCAAAGTCTCCTTCGGAAGTTGCAGGAAAGCCGACTTCGAGTATATCTACTCCAAGCTTTTCAAGCTGTGTTGCAACTCTTAACTTTTCAGCGGTATTCATACTGGCTCCAGGCGATTGCTCGCCGTCTCTTAAAGTGGTATCAAAAATATATATGCGGTCACTCATACTTTCTCCTTTTAAAAAAACAACAAATTATCGAGCCACTTTCAAAACGTTTCAGTTTGGTCAAGCTCAAGGCGGGAGATAATTTCAACCACAGGAATACATTAAGTATTTCGAGGATTGAAATTTGAGCCCAACGCAGAGATCGGCCAAAATGGGGCGTTTTGAAACTGGCTCTATCTTTTACTCAGTAACAAATAATTTACAGCATTTTTGCTAATTTATATTGAAAACTGTCCGCAAGCGCATGCCAGCTTGCTTCTATAATGTCTTCTGAAACGCCTATAGTACTCCAAAGATCATCTTTATCCCGCGATTCTATCAAAACCCTGACTTTAGCAGCAGTGCCTTCGCGGCCATCCATAACTCTTACCTTAAAATCAATAAGACGCATTGAATCAAGATCGGGATAAAATTGTGCAAGAGCCTTACGTAATGCATTATCAAGAGCACTCACCGGGCCATGTCCTTCGGCAGCAGTTATTTCGCTTTTTTCATCAACTTTAATTTTAATTGTCGCATGAGCCGTACATGGCCTGTCTTTATCTTTTTCAACTGTAACACGAAACGACTCAAGCTCAAAAAGCGGCTTGAACTGATCGGTATATTTTTCTATTAATATCCGAAAAGATCCGTCGGCTGTATCGAATTGATAACCTTCCTGTTCAAGACGCTTTATCTCATTTACAATTTTGCGGCTGTCAAATCCTTTATTCCCAAGCTCGATGTCAAGTTCTTTTGCTTTATATTCTATATTACTTTTACCGGACAAATCCGAGATAAGAACACGACGTACATTTCCTACAAGCTCCGGATTCATATGTTCATAGGCTTTAGGCTCTTTCATGATGGCACTGACATGCACGCCGCCTTTATGTGCAAAAGCGCTTTTTCCTACAAAGGGCCTACTTTTCAATGGAATCATATTTGCGGTTTCACTGACAAAATGAGATAATTTAGTCAATTTGGCAAGATTCTCATAGGGAAAACACTGTCTGTTCATTTTATGGCAAAGTATGGGGATAACTGACGTCATATCAGTATTTCCACATCTTTCTCCATATCCGTTTACAGTTCCCTGTACCATTATCGCACCAGCTTTGACGGCTATTATTGAATTTGCCACAGCAAGGCCACAGTCGTTATGAGCATGGATTCCTATTCTGACAGCCTTTTTTCCAGCGTAATGCTTTTCGAGTTTTTTTCTCGCATCATTTGTTATTGTTTCAATATCAAAAGGAAGAGTGCCGCCGTTTGTATCACAAAGCACAATAATATCGGCACCGCTTTGTGCCGCAATGATTAAAGTTTTTAGTGCATATTCATTATTTTCTTTATATCCGTCAAAAAAATGCTCGGCATCGTAAATTACTTCACGATTATTATGCTTCAAATACTCTATAGTATCTTTTATCATTTCAAGATTTTCGTCTAAAGTATTTTCCATAATTTTGAGGATATGGAGCTCCCAGCTTTTACCGAAAACAGTTACAGCCGGCGTATCGCTTTCGATTAGTGCTTTCAAACTGGGATCATCATCCGGAGAAATACCGGATCTTCGTGTTGCGCCAAATGCAGAAAGCCGGCTGTTTTTAAACTGTATCCGTTTAGCAAGATCAAAGAACTGTTTATCTCTTGGATTGGAACCTGGCCACCCACCTTCGATATAGTGTATCCCAAGGTTATCTAGTCTTGTTGCGATATCAAGCTTTTCATCGGCGGTAAAACTGACATTCTCTCCTTGGGTTCCATCTCTTAAGGTTGTGTCATATAAAAGGATCGGTTCCATCATATTCTCCCGGAAATACTGATCTTTAAAAGATGTACAAAATACAAATAATTCTTTAGAAGATACTTATTTCCTGTTTTCAGGCCTAAGCGAGCGGACGGCTGCTCCAGCTTTCCACATTTCGGAATTTTTTATTTCATCCAGCTCTTTTCTTAATTTTACAAGATAATCGGGAGCGCTGTTTACCTCAAGAACTCTTTTTGTTTCTTTCCCTGATTTAACTCTATCGTATAGATCATCAAAAACCGGAACTACTGCATCGCGAAACTTTGGTGCCCAATCAAGAGCACCTCTTTGTGCGGTAGTACTGCAATTTGCAAACATCCAGTCCATTCCGTTTTCAGCTACCAGACGGATAAGGCTCTGAGTCAGTTCTTCAACGGTTTCGTTAAATGCTTCACTGGGAGAATGGCCATGCTTTCTTAACAGGTTATACTGAGCTTCCATAACACCTGCAAGGCAACCCATAAGCACACCTCTTTCACCTGTCAGGTCGCTATATACTTCTTGTTCAAATGTAGTTGGGAACAGATACCCGGACCCTATAGCAATTCCAAGGGCAAGTGTCCTTTCCTTTGCACGTCCGGTATAATCCTGAAAAACAGCAT
The DNA here is from genome assembly GCA_018817425.1 of Pseudomonadota bacterium. Classification (NCBI taxonomy): domain Bacteria; kingdom Pseudomonadati; phylum Pseudomonadota; species Pseudomonadota bacterium. The sequence goes on along the minus strand of JAHITX010000090.1, from coordinate 19,362 downwards.
AACTGGAATTGATTCCGCTGCCATCCAAAAAATTTCTTCTCACATTTGTTCCCGAACCTTTCGGTGCAACAAGAATAACATCAATATTATTCGGCGGAATAATTCCTGTCTGATCTTTATATACAATGGCAAACCCATGCGAAAAATAAAGGGCGTCACCTTCCGAAAGGCACTTTTTTACAGTCGGCCAGGTAGCAACCTGTCCAGCATCGGAGAGGAGTTCTTTAATTATCGTTCCTCTTTTTGCTGCTTCTTCTATCGGAAAAAGCGTCTTGCCCGGAACAAAGCCATCAGCAATTGCTTTTTCCCAGTAAGCATCACCCTCCATCTGACCGATAATTGTCGAAAATCCGTTGTCTCTTAAATTAAGGGCCTGTGCCGGTCCCTGAACACCATAGCCAAGAATTGCTATAGTTTCATCTTTGAGCACTTCTCTTGCTTTATCAATAGTAAATTCTTCCGATGTTATAACTTCTTCTACTACTCCACCAAAATCAATTTTTGCCATGATTTTCTCCTTGTTAAATATATATTTATTGTCTCTAATTTATCTGAACAGGGCCAATGTCCCTGTCTTTGCCAGTTTTTTAATCCCCATGGGTCTTAGAAGATTTATTATAGCATTAAGTTTCTCTTCATTGCCTGTAACTTCTATAATAAAATGCTCAGGGCCGACATCTATGACCTTTCCTCTGAATATATCAACTATTCTTAAAACTTCGGACCGCTGGCCGTTTTTGGCTATAACATATATAAGGGCCATCTCTCTTTGAACAGACCGTGGCCCCGACACAGTGCGAAGTTTTATTACGTTTATCAGCTTGTTAAGCTGTTTTTCTATTTGTTCCATTTCCGCAAGGGATGATTTTGTTACAATGGTAATTCTGGAAACAAGTGGTTCCATAGTCTCTGCAACACATAAGCTGTCAATATTGAAACCTCTTCCACTAAATAATCCTACCACTCTGGAAAGAACCCCCGGCTTGTTATCAACAAGCATTGTCAGTACATGTTTTTCTTCTGCCATAATATTTTCCTTTTCGGCTCCTTTTATTTTAATCAGACCAGAAGCATTTCAGTAATAGGTGCTTCAGCCGGAACCATGGGATATACGTTTTCTTCTTTATCAACCAAAAATTCCATTATAACCGTTTTATTTGAATTAATGCCTTCAGTAAGAACCGGTATTACGTCTTCAGGCTTTGTTGCTCTTAAGCCTAGTGCACCATATGCCTCTGCAAGCTTAACAAAATCGGGCGAACATTCCATTGCAGTACAGGAGTACCGTTTACCGTAAAAAAGTTCCTGCCATTGCCTTACCATCCCAAGATATCCGTTATTTAATATAACAATCTTTACCGGAAGGCCGTACTGAATAGCAGTTGCCATTTCCTGGATATTCATCTGAATGCTTCCGTCCCCTGCAATATCTACAACCAATTTATCAGGACAGGCCACCTGGGCTCCTATGGCTGCCGGAAGTCCGAATCCCATACATCCAAGACCTCCTGATGTAATAAAATGCCCCGGCTTGTCAAAATGATAATACTGAGCTGTCCACATCTGATTCTGACCTACTTCAGTTGTTATTATCGCATCTCCTTTTGTAAGCTTAAAAAGAGTATCAATAACATATTGGGGTTTTATTATATCTTTCTGATCATAAGAAAGCGGCATTTTCTCCTTCCACTTATTTATTTTATTCAGCCAGTCTTCTCTTTTTTGAGCAAGATCCACCAAATTTGCTTCATCAAACATTCGATTAAGATGTTCCAAAGAAATACGGCAATCTCCGACAACGGGAACTGATACGGGAATATTTTTTCTTATTGAAGTCGGATCTATATCTATGTGTACGATTTTTGCATTTTTAGCAAATGAATCGGTCTTGCCTGTAACACGGTCATCGAAACGCACTCCTATTGCAAGAAGAAGATCGCAATCTCCAACTGACATATTAGCCCTGTATGTTCCATGCATACCTATCATTCCAAGCCATAAAGGATCGCTTGCAGGAAAAGAACCCAGACCCATTAATGATGTAGTAACCGGTATTACTGCTTTTTTTGCAAATTCTGTAAGTTCTTCAGAACCTTTTGACAAGATAACCCCGCCTCCTGCAAAAATAACAGGTTTTTTGGCTTTGCCTACAAGATCAATAATCTTTTGAAGCTGTCTTAAATTAGGACTATAAGTCGGTTTATATGATCTGAGATTTACTTCTACAGGCACTTTATATGCTGTCGTTGCTTTTATGACATCTTTCGGCAGGTCAACAAGCACCGGCCCGGGACGGCCGGATCTTGCCAGATAAAAAGCCTCTTTCAATGTTTCCGCAAGATCTTCTACTTTTGTTACAAGATAATTATGCTTGGTGCATGACCTTGTAATTCCAACTATATCTACTTCCTGAAAAGCATCATTTCCTATAAGATGAGTCGGAACCTGGCCTGTAAGTACTACAAGCGGTATGGAATCCATATATGCCGATGCTATGCCGGTTACGGTATTTGTAGCCCCCGGACCTGATGTAACAAGGCATACGCCGACCCGGCCGCTTGCCCTTGAATATCCGTCGGCAGCATGAACTGCTCCCTGCTCATGGCGAACAAGAAAATGGCGTATGTCTGTTTTTGCAAGCTCATCGTAAATATCTATAACAGCGCCTCCGGGATATCCGAATATGGTATCCACGCCTTCGCTCTTTAAGATTTCCATAAGTATCTGACCGCCAGTCAGCATATTCTCTTCTTTACTTGTTTTCATAAGTCCTCTTAGTGTGCCGTGATATTATTTAGTAATTGCTCCCTGGCTTGCTGAAGACACCATTTTTGAATATCTTGCCATATACCCATGAGAAATTTTTGGCGCAGGCTTTGTCCATAAGGATAATCTTTTTGCAATTTCTTCATCAGAAACTTTAAGAGTTATTTTTTGGCCCGGAATATCAATAGCTATTATATCATTATTTTCAACAATTGCTATAGGACCTCCCTGCATGGCTTCAGGAGATATATGTCCGATTGCAGCTCCCCTTGTTCCTCCTGAAAAACGCCCGTCTGTCAAAAGAGCAACATGAGCATCCAGTTTCATTCCGGCTATAGCCGAAGTCGGAGTAAGCATTTCACGCATACCGGGTCCTCCCATAGGTCCTTCATAACGCACTACTATAACATCTCCTTTTTGTATTTTTCCGGACATTATTGCACTGCTTGCTTCTTCCTCAGAATTAAAGACCCTTGCCGGTCCTTCATGCTTTAACATTTCATTAAGAACTGCGGATTGTTTGACCACACAGCCGTCAGGTGCAATGTTTCCGTAAAGTACTGCAAGACCGCCTACTTTATGGTATGGATCTCCAATAGGACGTATAACATTGTTGTCAATTACTTGTGCATTTTCAATATTTTCTATAACGCTTTTTCCGGTTACGGTTATACAACCTCCGTCAATAAGGTTTGCTCCAAAAAGTTCCTTTAACACAGCCTGAATACCGCCTGCTCTGTCAAGATCTTCAATATGATCTTTGCCGCCCGGACTTAGTGAGCAAAGGTGAGGAACAGCTTTGCTTATCTCATTTATCATATCAAGATCAAAATTAAAATTTGCTTCACTAGCAAGTGCCGCAAGATGCAAAACAGTATTAGTGGAACAACCAAGTGCCATATCAACTGCAAGAGCGTTTTTAAAAGCTTTTTCCGTTAATATCTTACTTGGTGTAATATTTTTTTCAAGAAGGCTCATAATTTGAATGCCGGCCTCTTTTGCCAGCCTTATTCTGGCCGACATTACAGCAGGAATTGTTCCATTGCCAGGCAAGCCCATTCCTATTGCTTCCGTTAAGCAGTTCATGGAATTTGCAGTAAACATACCGGCACATGATCCGCATGTAGGACAAGCGGCATCTTCAATCAAGGAAAGCTCGTCCTCGCTCATGCTTCCTGAAAGCACAGCACCTACGGATTCAAAAACACTGATTAAATCAATCTTTTCCGAACCCGTTGAATTGGGTTTTCTCCCGGCCAGCATCGGACCTCCGCTTATAACTATTGAAGGAATATCAAGACGTGCGGCAGCCATCAGCATGCCCGGAATTATTTTATCACAATTTGGCACAAGCACAAGAGCATCAAATGCATGCGCTGTAGCCATAACTTCTATAGAATCTGCTATAAGTTCTCTGCTTGCAAGTGAATATTTCATACCTTCATGGTTCATTGCAATACCGTCACAAACCCCGATAACACCAAATGCAATAGGAGTCCCTCCACCCATATAAACGCCAGCCTTCACAGCTTCTACAATTTTATCAAGATGGATATGGCCTGGTATAATATCATTTGCCGAATTTGCGATGCCGATAAGAGGTCTGTTAATTTCCATATCGGTATAGCCCATTGCTTTAAACAGGCTCCTGTGAGGCGCCCTTTCTATGCCTTTTTTTACAAGATCACTTTTCATGCAAACTCCCTCCAAAAAAAAACCGTTATCAGCTTTTTATGGTTGATAACGGTTTTTGTATTTTCTTTTTATATGGTGAAAAGCTAAGCCATTACCAACCCATTTCTTCCAAGGGGAAGAATTATCCCCACTAGGACTAGTAGTACTGTGACATTTGAAATAAGGTTGTTAATGGATAAGATCTTCATAATAAATATAATATTCAACTCCCTTTTCCTTAAGTTTATTAACAGCTATAAATTTTTGTGTCAAGAAATATTTTGCGCAATTATGCCAAATAATAAGAGAATGAATATCAAGTTGTTAAAAACCTTTGCATCTTCAAATATCATCTCAACAATTACCATAAATCTGTTTTGTTTTAACAAAAACCGGAATGATTCTTAGCGGCTGAGCTCAGCGGATCTTCTGGCAGCAGCAGCTATAGCCTCCGCTATTATTTCTTTCACCTTCTTTTTTTCCAGCACCTTAAATGCAGCTTCTGTTGTACCTCCAGGTGAAGTTACGCGTTTTCGCAATAATTCCGGAGCTTCATTCATTTCCTCCAAAAGGGCTACAGACCCTTTTATAGTTTCAATGGTAAGTTTTGTCGCATCATAAGGATCTAATCCTATATTTACACCCCCCTGAATCATGGATTCAACAAGATAAAAAATATACGCAGGTCCGGAACCTGATAGAGCCGTAACAGCATCAAGTTCTTTTTCCTCAAATTCAATAACTTTCCCCATTGCTTCAAGAATTGTTCTAATAACATTAATATCATCTGAAGTAGCATGCCTGTTTGGAGCCATTCCGGACATACCGGATAAAACAAGTGCAGGAGTGTTTGGCATAACTCTGATTATCGGAAGATTGATTATATTTTCTTTATTCAATGGAGAATATAATATGCTTTCTATTTTTTCCAAAGTGATCCCGGCAGCAATTGAAATAATAAGCTTTCTGCCATCAATGCCATAATCTTCATGACTTGTAATTTGTTTTAATACAGCTGGTATATGCTGCGGTTTTACAGCAAGTATCACTATATCGCACATGGAGAATACTTTAAAATTATCATTTATTGCTGATATGCCATATTTTTTTTTCAGCAAACTTAACCGCTCCGTGTTTACGTCACTTGCAAAAACCTTTGAAGAAGCGATAATGCCTGATCTGGTAATAGCTCCTATAAAAGCTTCAGCCATATTTCCGGCTCCGATAAAGCCGGTTTTTCTGTTAAGCAAAGCCATGTAACCTCCCAATCCTTCATGCAAATAATATAATGTTTATCCTGAATGAATATTTATAAATTTTGTTTATGTCAATGATTATTAACAAAATCTCTTGACTATTCTTTGAAAATATAATTAGTTATATATAAAATTGAATTTAATGAAAAGCAGATAATTCGTCAATAACATATTTTATGAGGTCATAGATGTCCATTCTTGGAAATTTTCTTGCTGCTACTGCTGTAGTAATCGCATATATATTAAAATTTTATATGTGGATTATAATTGCAAGGGCTATATTATCCTGGGTAAACCCTGATCCCTATAATCAAATAGTCAGATTTATTCATAACGTCACCGAACCTGTTCTTGATCCGATACGTTCAAGGATACCTCATATGGGCGGCTTAGATCTTGCACCTATCATAGTAATTCTTGCAATAGTTTTTCTGGAAAATTTTCTTGTAAGAAGCCTTCAGCAACTTGCTTTAACGCTTTCATGATTTTAAATTATAAAAGTAGGAGTATAAAATGAAATTGACGCCTCTTGATATTTTTCAACGTAAATTCAAGATAAGTTTCAGAGGATTCGATGTAGAGGAAGTGGATGGATATCTTGAAGATATTGCAGATGCTTACCAATTATTATTAAATGAAAGCGACCAGTTAAAAAATGAAACTGAAAGACTCAGGCAAGATATAAAAGAGTATATAAACCGCGAAGAAACTTTTAAAATGGCTCTTATAAATTCCCAGAATGTTATTGAACAGATGAAAGACAATGCACAAAAATCGGCTGAACTAATTGTTGCTGATGCCGAATTAAAAGCTGAAAAAATATTAAGCAGCGCAAACAACAAACTGGTTCAATTGCAAAATGATATTTCAGAGCTAAAAAGGCAGAGAATACAAATGGAGGCTCAGATTACATCTGTAATAGAAACCTACTCCAAACTGATAGAAATGAGCAGAGAAGAACATATAGCAATTGAGCAAGAAGAACAAATAGTTGAACCTTTCAAACAATCTATTTAGGCAAATATATGCATTGTTTTCTAAATTTATAAAAAGTTAATACTGCAACGGGAGTTCTTATGGCAAAAATTGATGCTTTTTTTAAATTGATGAATGAGCAGGGCGCTTCCGACCTTCACCTTGTTTCAGGGCAACCTCCTGCACTCAGGATAAGAGGGGATATAGAAAGAGTCAAATATAAAGAGCTGGATTCAGATACATTAAGAAGTATGTTATATGAAATAACACCAGAAGAAAAAATTAAAAAATTTGAAGAAACGGGAGATCTTGATTTCGGATATGAAATCCCCGGACTTGCCCGTTACCGTGCCAATTTTTTCATGCAGAAATACGGAATAGGGGCCGTTTTCAGGGAAATTCCGAATACTATAATGACGGCGGAACAACTTGGGCTACCTGCAGTAATATCAAAGCTTGCTCTACTCCCAAGAGGACTTGTTCTTGTTACAGGACCTACAGGAAGCGGTAAATCAACAACTCTTGCTGCAATTGTTGATGTTGCGAACAGACAGAGAAGAGATCATATTATCACTGTTGAAGATCCCATTGAGTTTGTTCATAAAAGTCAGGGGTGTATTGTAAACCACAGAGAAGTCGGCATACATACAAAATCATTTACTGCTGCCCTTCGAGGTGCTTTACGTGAAGACCCGGATATTATACTTGTAGGCGAAATGCGCGACCTTGAAACAATATCTCTTGCTATTGAAGCTGCATCTACCGGCCATCTCGTTTTTGCAACTTTGCATACTTCAAGCGCCGCAAAAACGGTTGACCGTATAATAGAAGTATTTCCATCAAACGAACAGGCGCAAATTCGCTCAACTTTATCCGATGGAATAAGAGCAATTGTCGCTCAGGTTCTTTTTAAAAGAGTCGATATTAAAGCTCGTTGTCCCGCACTTGAAATTATGATAGGAACTCCAGCCGTCCGTAACCTTATCAGAGAATCGAAAACACATCAGCTAGCATCTATGATACAAACAGGTAAAAAATACGGTATGCAGCTATTGGATGACGCTATAATGGAGCTGTATAACAAGGGCTGGATCAGCGCAGATGATGCATATGCAAAAGCAAATGAAAAAGCCAAATTCAGACCGCTATTGAAGAATCCGCCGGCAGATTTTACTGACGCATAAACTTACAGGATCAAGCCATGAGAAAACAAGAAATAGACCATATTTTGACAAGTATGATCGATGCTCAAAAAGATGTGTCCGACTTAAATTTCACGGTTGGAAAGCCAATGCAAGTTGAAAGCTCAGGAGAACTTATAAGCATTGATATTACACCTAAGTTTGAAGCATTGACACCCTTCCAGACTGAAATAATGGCATTAAATCTTATCAATCAGGAACATCGTCTAACCGAAACTCTTTTGCGGGAAGGTTCCTGCGATTTATCCTATAGCCTTCCCGGCAAAGCTCGCTTCAGGGTAAATATCTTTGCCAGATCAGGAAATTATTCAATAGTTTTGCGGCGTCTTGAAACAAAAGTCCCTACCATAGATGGCTTGGATCTTCCCGAAGTATTTTATAAAATAGCAATGGAAAGAAACGGCATCGTTCTTGTAACCGGAGCAACCGGTACCGGCAAATCAACATCTCTTGCCGCTATGCTTGAGTATATAAATGAAAACAAATCCGTTCATATTGTTACTCTTGAAGACCCAATTGAATACCAACATCCTCATAAAAAAGCCACCTTTAACCAGCGTGAGTTAGGTATTGACTTTGACTCATTCGTAAACGGTTTAAGAGCAGCTTTAAGGCAGGCTCCAAAAGTGATTCTTGTGGGTGAAATGAGAGACAGGGATAGTATTGAAATAGCTCTTAGTGCCGCTGAAACAGGGCATCTGGTAGTTTCAACTCTTCACACAATTGATGCCGGCTCAACGATAAACCGCATACTTGGCATGTTCCCCAAAGAAGAAGAAAACCAGATACGAATTCGTCTCGCTGATACAATTCGATGGATAGTATGCCAAAGGCTGCTGCCTAAAGCTGATGGTGGCCGTATAGCATCATTTGAAATTCTCGGCACCAATTTACGGGTCAGAGACATAATATTAAACGGAGAGTCTGACGATAAAACATTTTATGAAATTATGCAGGCAGGCAAGCCCTTCGGAATGATAACTTTTGATGACTTCATCGTAGACCTTTATAGCAAGAGCCTTATTTCTGAAGAAACTGCAATCTCTTATGCTTCACGTAAAGGAGTTGTAGGACGGGGAATCGATACAGTTAAAAGCTCAAGAGGAGAAAAAACAACCGATATTGAAGATCTTGAAATTGACCGCGGTTATGCAAGAAAAAGAAATAAAAGTTGAGCCAGTTTCAAAACGTCCCATTTTGACCGATCTCTGCGTTGGGCTCAAATTTCAATCCTCGAAATACTCAATGTATTCCTGTGGTTGAAATTTTCGCCCGCCTTGAGCTTGATCAAACTGAAACGTTTTGAAAGTGGCTCAGTTGACAGTTTCTAAAGTTTATCATAATTAGGGGGATGAAAAAAGACACCATGGATATAAACTGTGACAAATGCAACAGCAGGTTCAGGGTTGCCGATGAAAAAATTCCTTCGGAACTAAAATTTATTGCATGTCCAAAATGTAAAAATAAGATCCCGATAAATACTACTATTAAAACAGATAATGATGATTTAAAAACCCAGGACGAGCCTGCCCCCAATTCAATAAATGAAGCCCGCTTAGATGAAAGCTTTTCGTTTGATGAAGCAGTCTCGGATGAATCCGACACAGACAAATCTGCCTCATCAGAATCATATGATGCCGCTGACAAACCTTTTGATTTTATAGAAGAAGAAGGAAAAACAGCTCTTGTTTGCGAATCAGATCCTGCATTTAGAAAAACAATACAAGATACGCTTAATCTGATGGAATATACCATTACAGTGGCAAAAAACGGAAGAGATGTGATGAAAAAGATGCGTTATCATGTTTATGACGTAATTATATTAAACGAAAAATTCGAAAACCCCAATCCGGATGCCAACCCTGTATTGTTTAATCTCGAACGCCTGCCCATTTCAACACGACGTAATATATTTGTTACTCTATTAAGCGACAGGTTTCGCACTATGGATAATATGACTGCATTTCAAAAAAGCGTTAACCTCATAATAAATTTAAAAAATATTAACGATTTCGGTAAAATCTTCAGCCGCGGATTAACCGATCATGAATTTTTTTATAAAGTATTCAGGGATACTATGAAAAAAATCGGCCGTGTTTAATCAATGATGGTGGATATATTATGCTCTCTGTTTTTAATTTCAGAGTTTTATAGATTATGAAAGAAGATAAAAACAATAAATACACTTGTGAGCAATACAGAAATGAAATGATTCTTCTTGCCCTGAAAATACGCCTTAACAACGCAGACCTTTCCGAAAAAGAAAAAAATGATACATTAAATAACATCCGCGAAATTGAAACCGCTATTTGTATGGATTAATTTATTTTAACAAAACTTCTTTTTTCGGAGAGACAGGCTGCATTATTTTAACAGGAAGGGATATAGTTCTTTGCAGTATATTCATCAAGCCGGTTCCAACTGCCGTAGGCGAAAGCGGAATAACATCCGGATCTTCGAGTTTGCCAACTACTCTGAAAGGGATAGATAGTATATTCCCATCCAGAATCTGGCTTAACACAGGAATATATTTAATTATAAGATCAAAGGTTTTAAAAGGTGAAATCAAAACAATAAGATCTGCCCTGTCATTACTAATATCCATATTACCGGTACAAACTATTGCCATTGAAGCGCCGTCAATTACAAATTTACTTACAACAAAATTTCCTTTATCAAGTTTTCCATCTATAATCATTGTATTATAGGCAAAACCTTCTCCTATAAGATCAGGAAGCTTGCCTCGAAATATTTCTGTAACATTGAGCAGAGCAAAAATCTTTGAAAGAAATCCAAGCCTGTATATTCTTCCTTTTTTCGCATTAAATTCAAGAGTTCCGTAAAGCAGCTTTGAGACTTCTTTTCCTTCTCCTTTTGAATAAATATTGCTTTTAAGATTATAAGTCCCTGTCGCAAGATGCTTGCCTTCCCAGAAGCATTTGAGACAAGGTTCAATCTCTTGCTCTTTTGCAAATGGATTTATTGTAAATTCTACTTTTGTTGGGCATGATTCAATTTTCCCGGTCAATGAAATTCCACAAATATTTGCTTCAGAAACAACAATACTTATGTTCTTTTGTCCGAATAAGATGTCTGCATTAACAGGGCTTAGCACATAATCGTCATATATAAAACTATCTATATGCGCCCGGATAATGCCTTTTACAAATGGACTCAAAGATTTTTTTGCCGGACAGCTTTTAAAAGCGGGCTGATTTATCATCTCTTTTATATCCAACCAGTATAGAGATTTACAAAAAGCGCTAATATCCACTCGCGATTCTTTTTGCGATAAGCTGATATCACCTTTTATTGTCGCATGGCTTTTGCCTGATGAAATAGATCCATATTCAATATTATATTTACTTTCAAAACGCCCTTTAGCTGTTAAATTACGGGATGCGCTAAAATCTAAAGTTGCTATATTAAAAGGTTCTTTTAAAACAGACTCATAATCAACAAGCATATTTTCTATTTTGCCGGCAGTTGCAAAACGCCATTTATCAGTATTTAATAAAGGCCCTTTTAAGTCAAAGCTATATAATTTGGCAGTTCCTTTTTGAATATTGATTTCTTCCTGGGCAGTTTTTGGTAATTGAAAATACGGCGTAAACAAATTAATCTCTTTAACATCTATTAGCGCTTGTTTTGATTTAATTTTAAAGGGGTAGTTCTTTACAAGCCCAAATTCTGCAGAAAGATCCGGGATAAAAGTTTTTCTTAAGTTAGCGTCAATAACTTTTATATAAAGATAGCTGTTGTTTTGGGAAGCACTAAATTTAAGGTTTGTTATGTTAATTGCTTCTTTAAAAACTGATTTGCAATCAACGATCATATTTTCCATTATGCCGTCTGTTGTTAATACCCATTTGGCAGGAATGAAAAGGGGGCCCTTTAATTCAACATTATTTAAGGAAACCGTTCCTTTTTTGATATTAAGTTGTTTTCCCAAATTTTGATAAGTTATAAAAGGTAATAAAATCTGATTTACCTCTTTGGAGTCTATGGTTGTTTTCCCGGATAAAATTTTAAATGAATCATCTTTATCAAAACTAAACCCGGCAGACAGATTTGAAACAATAGTTTTTCCGGAAATAGCTTTGGCAGCAGTAAATTTAAGAACTGAATTATCCAAAAAGAACTTGTTTCCGCTAACAGAAATTGGATTTAAAAAACGGTTATAAACACCTTTTACATCAAATTTTGAAACATCCACTTTTAGAAAATATGACCCAGGTTTGTCATCTATAGTTAATTTACCTTCTGCTTTTCCTTCGCATTGTTTTATTAAGTAAAGCTCATTTAAAAAACTCTCATTTTTAACAACCTGCTTAAGAATGGATGGAAGTGGAGAAAGATCGGCATGCACTAAAGCATCAAGGTAAAGCAAATGATGGTCTTCTAAAAGACTAAGTTTAAAAGTTCCATTTTGAGCAATGGAATTTCCAAGCCTGCCTTCCGCATTTTTTGCCTCCAGGATTCCTCCCGAAACCATTACATCGGCCTTTATATCTTCAATCAGCAGCGATGGTTTGGGTACAGATAATTTAATGTTTAAAGCTTTTCCTTTTATAGATATGTTCTTTATATTTCCCAGCTCAGAAATATTGGGTACTTTGGCAGTTATGTTTATTGACGGAACTTTCCCCTCTTTTAAAACATTAAATATCGATTGGGGTGTAGGTGAGTTCCCTGTAAGAAAAAGAGCAATCTTGCCTGTATCTTTAATATCTATATCTTTTCCTTTAAGATCAAGCTGCACCGAAGAATCCGGCATATGTACAATATATTTTCCTGAAAAAATTGAGCCGGTGTTATCAAGAATCAGCTTTTCAATATTTATTGAAGTTCTCTCTCCATTTATATTTATATTTCCGGAAAGATGTCTGCTTTTTAGAATCAAATTTTCATTATTTCTTTTAAACGAAAGAACCGGGATTTCACCTTCGAAGTTTGAGTAATAATTCAAAACTCCTTTTTTCGAAAAATATAATCTTAAATCCGCTTTTGAATTATCAATCTTTAAATCAGAATCAGGATAAAGATAAGAAAAAAGCAGTTTGGGATTTAAGTTATTTAATCTGATATTTCCTTTAGTTTTTGTATTATCAGGGTAATATTGGCTTTTTATCGATATACTATCTGTAATATTTGATTTAGCATCTAATGCTATTTTGATATGTTTTGGTTTTAGTATAATGTGGGAAAATATACTGGTAAAATTGAAACGAAGATGCCTACCGTTATAAAGCCCTACATTACCGTTGCTGATTTCAACAACTATATCAGTTTTTTCAACAGTTCGGCTCCTGATAAAATCATACAACTTTTTTTCTACTTTTCGTAAAGCAGTATTTATCTGAAAATCGTTTTCATTAAGAAGTTTTTCAGGAATATTTATTTTTATGTTGAGGCTATCAATATACAGCTTATAAATATTAATATCCCCGGTAAGAAGTGGCCAGATTTTAGGGTATGCTTTGACACTGTTTATGTTTACTGAAAAATTACCGGGTACCGATATTGCTGCGTTTCTTATATCGGCGTGAAGTCGGGGAAATAGTAAAATATCGACATCGTGGAGCTTGAGCTTATAGCCTATCCTGAAAGAAACCTGCTCCACTATTTTGGTTTTAAGATCTTTAGTGCTTATAATATGTGGCAATAAAAGCGATATAAGCAGAGCAATTATTAAAAGAATCCCGCTCCAGAACGTTGTCCAGAACAACAATTTTTTAATCAATTTCATATATTCACGGATAAATAAATTGAAAAGTCATATAGCAAATACTTTACTTAATACTGCTCTTTGTTTGCTATCGGACTTGCCACAGGCTGAGTTTCCGCAGGATCACTTTCAAGACCGTCTTTATCTTCTGAAATAATTCTGTAACTGTAACTTCCTCCCGCTTTAAGGTCAAAGTCCTTATAATCAGTCTGACCCGGTTTTAACTGCTGTATCTCAGACCATAGTTGAACAGGTGATAACGCCTGCAAGTTAGACCATGACGCTTGATCATCTTTTCTATATAAATGATTTACTGCTATATCGGTTTCAAAATTTTCTTTCCAACTTATAACAATATGGTCCGATGCAGCTGATGCCGTCAGTACTTTAACTGATGCCGGTCTTGGTTTTGTCTCCGCCTTAATACATTTGCTCAGTTTTCCTTCGGTATCAAACAGGTTGAAACATGCTGCCGCATAGAAATAAATCTTGCCATCTTCAAAAGGTGTTAAGACATCTCCTTTGTCAAGATAAGTGTTTGATCTGTAATTTTTAATTGAAGCAATTTTTTGTAAATTATTACAATCAATGCCCCTGTAAATGTTGTAACCGCCAAGATCCGGGTCTTCTAAAGCAGTCCATGTTATTTTAACTGATTTAGCAAAAACACCTTGAGATTGCAAATTTTCAGGAAACGAGGGGAGGTCCTTTGTTTTTCCATTAACTTCGTTTGATGGGCCGGATTCCTTTTTATCGTCATATGCCGTGATATGATAAAAATACTGCTGCCCATCGGACATGTTTTGTACATCAGCAAAATTTGTTGTTAAGATTTCTTTGATATCGGTTATTTTTTCCCAGGACGTGTTATCAATTTTTCTGTATACATTATAACCAGATGCGCTTTCAATAAATTTCCAGGAAAGCGTTATTTTTCTTAATAGATTATCTTTCTCAAGAGTTAATACAGGAGTTTGTACTGTAGAAACCGAAACAGGGTCGGAACGGGGGCTTTCGATATTTGAATCATCCGTGCTTGAAAGTGCATAAGTATAATTTGTTCCATCTTTTAAATCTTTTTCATCAAACACTGTCAAGACCGGGTTGGTTTCTGTCCTGTTTTTCAAATCAATTGTTTTGATATGTTCCCAGTCATTTGGACTTTTCTGGCGGTATAAAGTATATTTTATTATATTAAAGTATTCCTGTTCATTTTTAAGAGATGGAACTAAATTGATACCCACTCTTTTGATATAACCTTTTATACCCATAACCAGAGGAGGATGCGGTATTCTTTGCCCTACATTTGAAATCTGTGCAGTGTGAGAGCTTTTTACCTCCGGTTCGATTCCATGAATTATTCCGATATTGTAGTAATATGACTGCCCTTTCTTAACCGTGGTGTCTTTAAAATATGTATCTGATGTTTTGCCCACAAACTGGTAAGGGCCTTTTCTGTTTTCCGAACGATAAATATTGCAGGATATTGGTGATTTTTGGGTAGTTATTTTCCATGATAAACCAACCGAATCGCCTTCATTTAGTACATTGAGATAATCGAGATCTAATGATGGGAGCGATTCTGTCTCAGTTACTGATATAGTTGATGCTTTTTTTCGATTTGAAAGAGAAGCGCCGATCTCTTTTGCAATTTCAGGGATTTTTTTTAGAATGGAATTGCTGTTCGGGAAAACAACACTCCAGTTGTTTATAATAGTTTTACCTTCAATATCCATCAAATTAAGACGTGCTATTATTAAAGATCCTTTTTTAGTTACTTCTCCAAAAACAACAAAATTTATTCCGAGTGCTTTTCCTGCCTCAATCACGGCTTTTTCAGAGTTATCCAAAACAATATCTGATATATAAAGCACCTCCTCAATTTCTCTTCTCGGCAACAGATCAATGCTCTTGTCGGTTTCAATAGATGAAATAAGCGCCTGAAGAATTTCTCCATTGCAACCCATGGCTTCGATATTTGTTGCGGAAAGGTTAAAAATTGCCAAAATCTTTTTCTGCGCAGCATAAGAATAATGAGCTAATATAAGCAATAAACAGGCTGATATTGACAGCAGGCAAGATAATCTTTTCATCAACAAATTTCTTACTCCTACCAATTAATTCTCTTTATAGTTACGAAAGATATTATCAAGATGCTCCATTGCTTTTTTTGTAAGAGGAGATCCTAAAATCATTTTCATTTTTTCATCGAAAATGGAGTTAACAAAACTCTCTGCAGCCAAAAGCCTTTCCCTTCTTTTTAAATACTGTTCACCATCCTGAAAATATGTTTTTTCAAGGTTACTTAAAGGTTTTAAGGCTTCTCTGCCAAGTTCCGCAACCACCTCATTCGTCATTTTTTGAAGAAGTTCGGTATCTGTCGGAATAACAAGAGGATCGTATTTAACCTTGGCTTCCGGAAGACCCGCGCTTGTATCATCCTCAACGGTTTCCTTACGTTCAATAGTTCTGACCTGAATATTTTCTCCTGTTTTAACATCAACAATCCTAAATGAAAGCTGAACAAAGCCCACCTTCTTATGATTGGATACGGAATAATCTTTTTCAGTATATTTAGGCGTTGTTATTTTTGCCGGAGGCGCAGATGCAAGCTGGCCCGGAGTAGGATTGGGATTTCTGGCCGACCAGTTTAGGTATTCAATATTGTCCTGAATTTCCGTTCCTATCTGGTATCTTGTGGTTTTTATTCCCTGAGAAACGGATGTTTCTACCTGGTATAGTAAAACACTTCCCATGACAGCGACATCTATTCCATATACTCTTCCCATCTCTTTTGCAGTTTGCTCGGAAACAACTCCAATTTGACCGAGCTTCATTTCTTCCAATATTGATTTTAAGTTTTCTCTTTCAAGAATCTTGATATCTCCGCTTGCATTCTTAAAAAGGTAGGTTATGAGGTTATTCGCTACTATGATCCCGGAATCTTTATGTTGTGAAGGGCTGGAAAAATCAAAAACAGCTATAGATTTTTGCACTCTTTGTCTTATCTTATCTTCCATTGCAAGATTATTTGAAAAAATTTCAGGATAATCCGGAGAAATACTTTTGAGCTTACTATACCAAAACCAGGCAGCTCCATATTTTTTCTGATCTTTGAACATAGTGCCCATTGAACTAGCTTTCGCTGCAAGTTCATTTCGAACACTTCTGAATTCTGCTGTATTGGGATCATCTACATTTTTTAATGCCAGGTTATAGGTTTCGAAAGCCTTAAAAAGCCATCCATCCATCACCTGGTCTCTGACTGTTTTGACATAATATGTGCCAAGTTTTTGTGAAACTGCGGCAATCAGTGATTTTAAAGTCCCGTCGTTTGGAGAATATTCCAAAGCTTTATTATATGCCTTAAGTGCTGTAGTCCAATCCTGTTCCGAAACGGCTTGTCTGCCTTTTTGAATAAAATAATTTTTATTATCCCTTTGTTTTATTACAGTAAGTAGTGTCAAAGAAGGCTCGTGATCAGGTTTCAAGGAAATTGCATCATAAAGATTTTTTGCTGCCCCCTTATAATTATCTTTGTCAAAAAGAACCTTGGCATTGTTATAAAAAGCTTGTGAGCCTTCTTCTGATGTTTGCTCTAAAAGCTGGGATGAATCTATATAATTGGGAAATATTTCCTGAATCTGTTTCAGGCCGGCATTTGCCTCAAGCCATTCTTCCGCTGCCAGCATAGTCTTGGCTTCTTCGTATAATTTTTTTGTTTTTGATATAATTTGTTCTTCATATTTATTAATCTCATCTGAAAGTTTTGTTACCGAAGGATGGTTTGAATCAATTTCTTTTGCTTTTGATATAATGGATTTGGCTGAATTTAAAGATTCAATTGTAACAGGGGATTTAGCGTTTAATGTTTTTGAAGCATTTGCAACATACCCGGATATAACGCTCTCCTTAAGTTCCGATAAAGCTTGTTTATAGTCTGCATTATCCGGTTCATTTTGAATAGCCTTTTCTAAATAGGAAATTGCATCCATAAATTTACCTGCCTGGCGTAATTGCATACCGACTTCATAATCCTTTTTTCCTGCAGCACAAGAAAACATGAAAACAGTCAGCAAAAAAATCAGCCCGACATATATTGCCCTTTTAATCATATTCAGCCTCCGATTGCATATTAATTCATTCTTATAATTATTTTGTTTCCTTCAACTTTTTCAACTGCTGGGTTAAAATATTTTCTTTTAAAATATGACAGTTGCATTTCATTTAACAGGTGTTCCGGCCAACCTTTGTATTTGATATTAAATTCAGCGGTTCCTTTTTTAAAGCCTGCAAGGCTTGCATCAAGAATCCCACTTACATCGGATTTAAAAGCATTGGATATTTCAAGAGCTTTATCATGAGAAGGGATATTTTTAATAATCATATTTATATCTCTTTCGCTGTAAAGCTCTTTTTCCCATATTTGTACAAGCTTGCTCCGAAGGTCGGTCCAGATCGAATCAATACAGTACTTTGCACCTTTATCGATAAGTATAAGCTTGTTTTCTCCGGGAAGAGATTTTACCGCACTGGACGTGCCTAATATTTCTCCATCATCAGGTCGGTAAATGTTTGCGCTTAAGCTGATTTCATTTACTGAAAGATCCATATCCTGATATGAAGACTGACTTGAGGAAAGCTCTATAGACAGGCTGACCAAAAGGCCCATCTGAGACTCACGGTCTTTAGAGTATTTAAATACTTTAAACCCGCCCTGTTTGAGTTTATCGGCAAGAATAGACGCTGATTTCCGGGCTGAAGGAAGATATTTTTTATCCATATCTTTATCGATTATGATACTTATACGGGGATTTTTTTGCCAGCTTAATACTTTTTTAAATCTGTCAAGATCTTCAAGTATTGCCGATGTTTCAACATCCGCTTCGATTTCAACTTCAAATGTCCCAATGTCGGTTTTTTTTTCTTTGATAACCTTTATGTTTTTAAGATATCCTGCTGTCCTGCTTAATATCTGGTCTTTTATCACAACAAAATTTTCAACCGTTGTACTTGATTCAACAGCAGAACCGATTGCCTGTTCCAGAGCAGCTCTTTTAGCTTCATCAATGGCTCTCTCTCTTGCTATAACTTCTCTTCCAGGTTCAAAAAAACTTATTCCTTTAGCTGTGACAATGATACCGGCTATAAGATTAGTTGGAAATAAAAACAAAACAGATATAAAAAGGAATAACTTATTTATTTTAATATTTTTCATATTCGAATTCCGCAAGTATCATTAAAACCACACTAAGTATTTTAAAAACGGATATTTAAGCCTGATAAAGTAAAAGGCAAAAGGGAGTATTAAAGAATGCAAATTCACGGCTATTCGTCTAACCCTCCCCCCGCAGTAAGATATGACGAATAAGAATCATTTAAGGTTTTTGTACCTGCTTTGTATATTTAAGATTTGCACCATGTTATAATATCGGCACAGCATACTAAATACTTAAGCATATAAAATATCCATAAATCTCTATAAATTCATACTATTTGTGCTGGTCTTATGTCAAGTTATAAAATGGGGAGCAGGGAAAAACATAAGGAGCTCGTAGATTGCTTCGCAAATTAACCAAAGGGATAAACTGAAGGCGTGGAAGGGAGAGATATGATACACCAAGAGAAAACGATGTGTTCTGAAAAGAAGACCGGTTTTCCATTGGTGTTTAATACCCGCAAAGGAGCATGGTCCGGGCAGGTGGCGGCAACCTCACTGGTGAAGCCCAACGCTATCCCGTTTGGGAGATTGCATTTTATC
>JAHITX010000089.1 GCA_018817425.1 Pseudomonadota bacterium | reverse complement strand
GGACTATCTTAACATCAATGCCAGAGCAAGCCCTGCAAGGATGAAGGAAGTAAATCTCTTCCCGAGCACCCACTGGGTAACAATATCGAATTTCAAAGACCTTGTGTCTCATCCCGACGATTCGGATTTATCTTGGCACGAAAATATTTTGTTAAGTCTTCGCAAAAATGTACTATATCGGGTTTGTAATAATCTAAAGCCTGCGAGATAGAATATAAATCTGAAAAAAGTGGAATCAAAGAACTTATAGAAGTTGAATTTTTAACAATATTAATTGTATCTTTTATCAATGGCTGTTTTAATGATTTTTCAGAAGTTATTACACTGCCAATATTATCAACGCCTGCTTCAATTAGTGCTTCGGCTTCATAAGGTGTCTGAATTTCATATATCTGAATGATCATTTATGGATTCTTTCGTAAGAAATTTTAATAAATTTATATCCCAACTGGTATTTTGTTTTCAAAATAGAGTTGACAATTTTACCGTCTCTAACATATTCTCTTTTTCTAAGCAAATTGTTATTAAAAACAAGGTAATTAAGCAATAAACAGACAAACCGGATTCTATATAAAAGGCATAACACTATGATACTGATAATTGATTTTGGATCTCAATATAACCAGCTGATAGCCCGCAGAGTCAGGGAAAGTCGAATATACTGCCGAATTGAACCGCCTGATATCAATGCTTCATATATAAAAGACTTAAAACCCGAAGGTATAATTCTATCAGGAGGCCCATCCAGTATATATGAAAAAAACAGTCCTAAATTAAATAAAGAAATATTTGATCTTGGAATTCCGATCTTAGGTATTTGTTATGGTATGCAATTTATGATTTATTCCCTTGGCGGAACTGTTGAAAGAGCTAAGAAAAGAGAATACGGTTTTGCCAAACTATATATAAAAAACCAGAAAAGCATATTAAAAGATATAGAACAAAATACATGGTGCTGGATGAGCCATGGGGATTCAATCAAAAAGTTACCTAAAGATTTTATAGTAACTGCCTCAACAGATAATACGGACATAGCAGCAGTTTCGAATGAAAATAAAAAGTTTTACGGCCTCCAGTTTCACCCCGAAGTAGAACATACTCCTTTGGGCAAAAAAATGCTTAAAAATTTTCTCATAGATATATGCGGATGTAAACGTTCCTGGACCATGCAATCATTTGCCAAATCAGCAATTTCTGAAATAAGAGAGACCGTTAAAGATAACAAGATAATACTTGGATTAAGCGGAGGTGTTGATTCATCGGTAGCGGCAATGCTTATTCATAAAGCTGTTGGGAAGAATTTAACATGTATTTTTGTTGATAACGGGTTGCTTAGAAAAAACGAAGCAGAAAAGCTGAAAATAACTTTATCGCAAAATCTTGATATCAATATCAAATTTGTCAATGCTTCAAATAAATTTTTAAAAGCGCTTTTTAAAGTTACAGATCCTGAAAAAAAACGCAAGATCATCGGTAAAGTTTTTATGGATGTTTTTGAAGCAGAAGCAAAAAAAATAAAGGACGCAAAATATTTAGCACAGGGAACCCTTTATCCTGATGTTATTGAATCCAGGTCTGCTTTCGGAGGCCCAACTGCAGTAATCAAATCTCATCATAATGTTGGGGGCCTTCCTAAAAACATGAAGCTTAAGCTTGTTGAACCTTTAAAATATTTATTTAAAGATGAAGTACGTAAACTGGGAAAAACAATTGGTTTGCATCATGATCTGATATGGAGGCAACCATTTCCAGGCCCTGGTCTTTCTATAAGAATAATCGGGGAAATAACAAAGCAAAGACTTACAATTTTAAGGGAAGTAGATGATGTTTTGATTTCTGAGATTAAAGATGCCGGTTTGTACAAAAAACTTTGGCAGTCTTTTGCAATTTTACTTCCTTTAAAAAGTGTAGGAATCATGGGTGATCAGAGAACCTATGAAAATATTATAGCTATAAGAGCTGTAACAAGCAAAGATGCTATGACAGCAGACTGGGCAAAAATTCCTTATTCACTTTTAGGTAAAATTTCTAACAGGATAATTAATGAAGTTGCAGGTGTAAACAGAGTTGTATATGATATTAGTTCAAAACCTCCAGCAACCATTGAATGGGAATAATTATATATGGAAGAAGAAAACGATCCTGAATTCAAAATTAATTTCGATGGCGTACGTCCTGATTCTATTATCTCTGAAGATAAACAGGAAGGCAAAAGTGATATTCATATTAAAAGATTGAACCAAAAAATTACTGTTATTCTTATACTGTTTCCTGTTGTGACGGCTTTGTTGATTATGTTTATTTATTTTAACATAAACAAAAAAATCGTTGGCGTTCATAATTCAGGATCTATGGAAGTTAAAAATCTGTCAAAAACCATTGATAAAAAAACGGCTGAATTTTCCGCACTCTATTCTAAACTTGAAGAATCACTTGAAAAGAAAATATCTGCTGTCAACAATATGGAGAGTTCACTTAAAAAAGAACTGGATAAAACTGTAAATCGAATAAAAAAAGAAACAACAAAATCAGTAGATGAGATAAAAAAAGAAGCAAAGAATAATGAATCAAAATTAACTAATTCTATTGCACAGATAAGCCAACAAATAAACACGGCACAAAAAGACATATCTGCGGTTACGAGTAAAATGCAAAAAACAGATAATGATTTATCCTTAAAGATATCAAGTATAAATGAAAAATTAAATGCAATAGAAAATGATTTTGCAAAATTTCGTACATCAATAAGTGCTTCTGTTTCTGAAAAAATAAACTCAAAAGCAGGCAAAGAAGAAATTGAACTGGCAATAATAAAAGAAAAAAAACGTTTTCAGTACGAATTAAGCAACTTGGAAAAAAATATTGAACAAAAAATAAATACCATAAAAAGACAGCTATATGATATTGAACAAAAAGCTGTAAATAAATCTCCAACTCAAGCATTACCTTCAAAACCTGATGATTCATCTAATAAACCAGCAGTTAAAAAACCGTCTTTGGTATCCGGTAAAATCATCGAACAGGATCTGTAAATATTTTCAAACATGAATGAAAAATCTTTAATAAAAATTCTTTCAAGTGTTTCTAATGGTAAAACTTCTGTTGAAAATGCTTTAAAAGAACTCACAAACTTTAATATAGAAGACATAGGTTATGCTCACATAGATCATAACAGGTCGCTTCGCAAAGGGTTTCCGGAAGTAATATTCGGTGAAGGAAAAACTGCCAATCAAATTACCGGCATTATGGAAAAAATGGCATTACAGGAAGAAAATATCCTGGTAACACGCATTGCTCAAGATAAAGCTGACGCGGTACTTTCAAAATTTACCGAAGCTGTTTATCATGATGATGCAAAAATGATTGTCTGGAAAAAACAAAAAAAAGCAGAGAATAAAGGACGCGGAAAAATACTTGTGATTTCTGCAGGAACATCAGATATCCCTGTTGCTAAAGAAGCATATATTACTGCTCAAACAATGGGAAATGAAGTGGAATCTGTTTTTGATGTAGGAGTTGCCGGCATTCACAGGCTATTTGATCACAGCAAGATGATTCGTGATGCTTCTGTTTTGATCGTTGTCGCAGGTATGGAAGGAGCACTTCCCAGTGTTGTTGCAGGTATGGTAAGCCGCCCCGTAATAGCCGTTCCAACAAGTGTGGGCTATGGGGTCAGCATGGGTGGTCTTACAGCACTTTTTGCCATGCTTAACAGCTGTAGCTCAAACATAGCTGTAGTAAATATAGACAATGGTTTTGGAGCAGGTTATATGGCTTCAATTATTAACAGGAACTAGGTGCAGCAGAAGAGTCTTTGTAAAAATTAATCGGACAAATCAGCTTGCAATAACTTTAATGCCAAAGCAGTTTTTATATCAACAATACTCTGAAGCCACTGTGTGCCCAAATCGCTTTCTTCATCTGTTAAATTTTTTATTACCAAAAGATATTCTTTCCCATATTTCTTAATTGCAGAATCTACTATATTAAGAAAACTGTTTTTAATATCAATCATATCAGAAGAAATATTTTCTTCAGTTGTAAAACATCTTTTTATTTCAGGCCATATCAGACTGGTTTTTCTTTTATTATCATAAGTCTTGTCGATTAATTCTTTTAATCTTTTTATTCTTTCTAAGATAGCAAGGTTCAGTTTTTCTTGAAGGCCTGTTAAAAGTGTTTCCGGAAAATCCGAAGACACGAATTGTGATCTTACATTATTATACCAGGACATAAGCGCTGTAAGATTTGCAATGTAAATTATATTAT
The DNA here is from genome assembly GCA_018817425.1 of Pseudomonadota bacterium. Taxonomy (NCBI): domain Bacteria; kingdom Pseudomonadati; phylum Pseudomonadota; species Pseudomonadota bacterium. Next base: position 25,276 of record JAHITX010000089.1, on the reverse strand, counting down.
TAGATACGATTCTTGTAATATTGCCGCTTATGCCCGGGTAAAACGGTATGTTTTTATTTTTCCCTGCTCCGCCAATTATGAAACGATCAGGGCGAAGTTCATCTTTTCTGCAAATTGTGCCGGCAGCGATTATCGTTCCGAAACTTAGCCTGCATGGCCCTACAATACCCCCCTGCCCTCCTAAAAATATCGGTCTTTGTTTCAGCATCACCCCTTTTGGCACATCTCCGATAAGAGAGGGTGTGGCTTTATCCTGATTAGGAGTATAGTTAAAATGGATATAAGAACTTCCTACTTCGCTGTGATCTTTACGGCTTGTACCTCCGGACATAAAGCAGTCACAAAAATTGATAAGACTGCCAAGAGTCACATATGGGAAAAGTATCGTGTGCTTTAATCCTACCGTATGGGCAATACGTGCTTCTTCTTCTATTATAGTTCCTTCTCTTAGATGGGAACCGTAACCTAAAACAGATCCTTTCAGAAAAACGGAATCTTTAAAAAAACCGCCTTTTAAACTCACATCAGAGCCAACCTGACAGTTTTTCAATGTAACAGGGCCTTCATATCCGATTTTTACACCATCAAGAATTAGTGTCGAAGAGCCATATATTTTGCATCCCGGATATATTATTACACCATTTCCGGAAATTCTTTCCGTATCAACCTCATCACTTATAGATACATTGTAAGGATCGGGGAAAACGACTCCTTTGCTTAGCAGCTCCTCAATTTTTTTTGCTATGTTTCTATTCATTATTTTTAAGTACTTAATTGAAATTTGAAGGAATATATTCCGGTACAATTATTTTCAGAGTTTTTTTAATATTTGCATAATCCTGTTCTTCTGAAAGCCTAGATAATTTTTCTATATTTCCATTTAGCATATTAATATTACAATCTACTCCTTTTAATGCCATTATTTTTTTATGGCTTGTCGGAATTACGTTTTCGCCCTCTGTAATAAGTTCTTCATAGAGTTTTTCTCCAGGTCTTAATCCTACATATTCAATTTCAATATCTTCATCCGGTACGAAACCTGAAAGTTTTATAAGATCTCTTGCCATATTGTCTATTTTAATCGGAATACCCATATCAAGCAGAAAAATTTCCCCCCCATTTCCCATAGCGCCTGCCTGAAGAATCAGCTGACATGCTTCAGGAATAGTCATAAAATACCTTGTCACATCCTTATGAGTAACCGTAACCGGCCCGCCCCTTGCAATTTGTTTTTTAAACAATGGGATCACACTGCCTACACTGCCAATAACGTTGCCGAAACGTACTGTTATAAACTGAGTTGGAAAGAGTTTGTTCCCGTGCTGGCTTTGTATGAGCATTTCCGCAACGCGCTTTGAAGCACCCATAACATTTGACGGACGTACTGCTTTATCTGTTGAGACAAAGACAAAACGTTTTACATGATGCTTTCTCGAAACATTAATAAGATTAAGCGTTCCCTGAACATTGTTTTCGATTGCTTTCCATGGCTGCATTTCCAGCATTGGTACATGTTTATAAGCTGCAGCATGAAAAACTACTTCAGGGGTATATTTTACAAAAGTTTTTTCAAGATGAACAGTGTCCCTGACATCTGCAAGAAGTGTAACACATTTTATGTCAGAAAACTTATGCTTAATATCAAGATCTATTTCATATAAAGGGCTCTCAGCTCTTTCATAAAGAATAATAGTATCCGGTTTAAACCTGCATATCTGCCTGCAAAGTTCAGAACCAATAGATCCGCCTGCTCCTGTAACAAGCACTGTTTTCCCTTTTAAATATTCGCCGATTTTATCAGTATCCAATTTAATTACATCACGCCCTAGAAGGTCACAGTAAGACACTTCGCGAATTGTATTTACAGTTACCCTGCCATCAATTAACTCACTATACCCGGGAATGGTCTTAAATTTTATGTTTTTGTTGTTACATATATCTACTATCTTTCGAATTTGTTTTGAGTTTGCAGAAGGAATAGCAATAAGCGCCTCATCAGCCTTGGCTTTTATAAATATCTTTCCGATTTTTTCAATGGTATTAAGAACAGGAAGACCGTGTATTTTTTTCCCTATTTTTTCAGGGTCATCATCTAAAAAGCCTACCACTTTTTGTTTTAATTTATAATTGTTATTAATTTCCTTACAGATTTTCTCACCGCAATCTCCTGCCCCGATGATAAGTATTCTTTTCTTATTCAGTAAACTTTTGCTAAAAGGGTTGAGTAAATTATATAAGGTTGTAAAGCATGAATGATCAAAACTTAAATGTTCGTAATACAGTCGTATTGCCAAACGATATCCGGTAATCAGGAAAACAGTAAAACACCAATCAATAATAAAAACCGACCTGGAAAAACCTTCAAATCTTGTTGTAAAGAGAATAAGAGTAACTATTGCAAGGGTGCTTATAGTTGTAGCTTTTATTATATTAAGAAGATCTTTAATGCCTGTGTATCGCCACATACCACGATAGAGACCAAAAGCATAGAATAAGAGTATTTTTGTAATGATTACAGCAGAAAAAATTGCATAGAAAGAAGCAATATAGTTTGGAGGAATAGAAAATTCAAAGCGAATAAGATGTGCGCCATAAAATGAAGCAGTTATCAGAATAATATCAATTGCAGTAATTATAAAAAAATTGACATAAAGATGCCTGAATTTCATTATATATCCCCTCTTATTTTCAACCATAATAATCCAAGATATTCGTGAACAGCAAGATCCAGTTTTTTAATTTCAGTTGAATCCGGAAAATACATAAAAGGATTTATCCTTTCTGCTTTTTTAACAAGGTGGCCTACAGGTGCAGGTATCGGATTCATTCCCGCTTTCTGGAAAATAGCCATAGACCGTTGCATATGAAAAGCTGATGTAACTAAAATAAATTTATCATCCCCAATAATTTTTTTTATAAATAAAGCCTGACTTTCAGTATCCAAGCTTTCCGATTCCAGAATTATCTTATTACTATCTACACCAAGCTCAAGAGCCGCATTAGCCATAACTTTCGATTCCGGAACAGAATCGAAAGCGCTCCCTCCTGAAAATATTATTTTGCTTTTTGGTATTTTATTGTGAATTGAAATTCCTTCAACGAGCCTGAATAAAGAATGATGGGATAACCTGCTGATTACCGGCAGCGTGGAATCTGCCGAACATCCTCCACCAAGCACAACTACCCACCTTATCTCAGATATGGAATTCATATTTAAAAGAGGTTTATATTTGCGTTCTAAATTACCCAATATTTTATCAGGTAGTACATTAAAACTCATAAATATCATAGATATAACACCAGCCATAATAATAAATTTGCCAATTTTTTCTTTTTTTTTAATAAGAAGTAATAATAAACCCAAAACGAGAAAAGAGATGCATACAGTCAAAGGAGAAAGCAATAATCCTGCGATTTTTTTTAATAAAAACATCATTTATTAACCTGCGAGCCACTTTCAAAACGTTTCAGTTTGGTCAAGCTCAAGGCGGGAGAAAATTTCAACCGCAGGAATACATTAAGTATTTCGAGGATTGAAATTTGAGCCCAACGCTTAAGATCGGCCAAAATGGGGCGTTTTGAAACTGGCTCCTGCTATTGCATTTAAAAGATCGATAGTCATTTGCCATTTTTAAGTCATTAATGCAATATATAATTAGCATTATGCTTTATACTCTATTGACTATCTTGTTGTATCTAAACCCGATAAGCCCATGTTAATTCTTGACTTAGATAGATTGTTGTTATATTCGTTACCAATAAATTATTCCTATCACAGCTTAAGTTTTATCTCTTCTGAAATAAAACTTAATATCTTAGAATTTATATATATTAAAAAACTTTAAGTGATAGGATCATTTATCCGCTAAATAGGGAGAACTTTTATGTTAATAGTAAAAGACATAATGAAAACCAACGTAATAACAGTTATGCCCGAAACTGAAATTGTACAAGCTGCAAAACTTCTTCTTGAAAATCATATAAATGGAGTTCCTGTTATAGATACGAGTGGAAAACTTGTAGGTATTTTATGCCAAAGTGATATAATTTCACAACAAAAAAAATTCCCTATTCCAACTTTGTTTACATTTCTTGATGGATTTATACCACTTACCTCAATGAAACACATAGAAAAAGAAGTACAAAAAATTGCAGCTATAACTGTTGGGCAAGCTATGACTGTTAATCCGGTAACAGTAAAACCTGACACAAGCATCGAGGTTGTTGCGGCTTTGATGGTTGATAATAATTTCCATACGCTTCCGGTTATAGATGATGGTAAGCTTATAGGAATAGTTGGAAAGGAAGATGTTTTAAGAACTATTATTCCGAAAAACGGAATTTAATTAACAACCGGAGACATTAACCATTACTTTATAATCCATCAGTTTTTTAAAAAATAGGGAACCCAAAATATACTTTTATGGGCAGGCCATCAATTTGATACTCATGAGGAAGCGGAGATGATGTTGTAATATTTATCTCTATTGCCTGCCTTGTTTCATCATAAAATGAATCCGAAAGCTCACGGGGCATTATTCTTGCTGATTCAGGATCTGAAGTGATATATCCGTTTAATAGAATATTTCCGGGCATTCTCATTGTTACTTTATTACCTTTTTTTGCATGCTTTATGTTTGATGGTTTTATATAAGCTCTGATGGAATACTCTTCAGGAATAAATATCCTAGCAAATTGTGCTCCTTTGGCAATGCTCTGATTTTCAGAAGCATATAATTCAGAAACAACACCTGAAACAGGACTTTTAAATTCAAGCCTAATACTTTTTCCCCCTATCGTTTCAATTTCCTTTTTGAGCCGCTCAATTCTTGATTCGGCCAAAGTGTCAGGTTTTATAAGTCTTGACGCGGTATAATCAGCTCTTGCACGAAAAGCCTCGAGCTGGGCCTGATTATACTGGCTTGTTGCAAGGCTTAGTTCAGCTGCTGTTGCTGCTCCTTTTGCAAAAAGGTATCTTATTTTGCCAAGATAGGCTGTCTGACTATCAAGTATTTTTTGTGCCAGCGCAACATTTGCTTCTATTCGATCACTCGCCATATTTATTGTTTTTTTTCTCCCAAGGCTTTCTAATTCGTAGTTTAAAATAAAAAGTTGATCTTCTATTGACGGATCAGAAAGATCGGCTACTATTGTTCCCTTTGCGATCTTGTCGCCTTTTTTTATATAGATCTTTGATATTGAAGCTGTTTCAGGGCAATTCAGTTTTATTTCCCTTAAGGAAACAATACCAGGTGCTGAAACAAGAATATAAGATATAAGAATTTTGCCGAGAAAAAAAAGCAGGGGGCTGGCAGTTATTAAAACAATAACATACCACTTCCATACGGCTTTCGCTCTTTTTGCCGGAGCATATGGAATCTTTATACCTCCTTCATACGCAGGATTATTTTTCTTTATTGTATCGAAGCTTATTTTCATTTCCGGCTCTCTTTTATTATGTCTTTCCAGGACTGAATAATTATTGAGTTAAAATTACTATATTTGATAGAATTCGCGAGTTTTTCCATGTCTTCCCGGAAGACTGTTTTTCCTTTATTATAATGACTTTCTTGCTTGGGAATAATTTCTTCAAAGCTTTGGGCAACTGAGAAACGGAGCAGCGGATATACTTTCATTACTGCCCCGGCTTTGGCTGAAACTTTTTGGATGTCTGATGAATATATCATTAGCGAGACCTCGTTTATACCAAGTGTCTCAAGCTCACATCCAAGACAGATTCCTATTGTTTTTTCATCAAAATATCTTGGATGAATTGAAATGCCAAGCGGCCATCTGCTTATTAACAATACATCTTTAAGGGTATCCAAAACATATCCGGTTATGATTTTACGCTCTTTATCATCAAGAGTTTTAAGCTGATCAGGCTCAATATCAAGATGAAGACCATCAAATTCAAAGTTCTCAAATGTCTTTATGATATTAAGCAGGTTACTTCTTTTTTCAGGCATAATCCAGGAAGGCTCACCAAGAAGAAGCTCTGTCAGTATACCGTTTTTTTGTGCATTTTCGATAAATCGGAAGAGTGATGCAGTTAGCTTTCCGGTTCTGATCTGTTCAATCTGATGCCCATCAAAAGAGACAAGAATTCTGTCTACTCCCTCATTCTTTAATTTTATCCAGAAGCGGTCAGAATTCTCTTTGAGAATTTCTTGGCTATCCCAGATATATACTCCGAAGTTGCTGCCATTTCTTTCCTGCTGAGATATCCCGGTATCTGTTTTGTCTTCGGAGTTTGGTATCAAATCTATAAAAACGTTGGACTGTGAAATCCATCTTTTTCTTAAGCCGTATTCCGGCAATATTTCAGGAGTAAAAGTTCTTGGCTGCGGCAGATAGGTTTTTTCTTCTGCAATCATCAGAAGATCGGAACATGCTTTGAATGTTAAGGCTTCTGCATCAAGTGCATCTATTGCTGTAGTAAAATAATTATATCTTGCCTGAAGATATTTTTCAAAAACTTCTCCCCGTGAGTATTCCAGCCTCAGCTTAGTTTCCCTTAGCCATTCATATGCTGAAGCAAGACGTTGATCCGCATATTTAAGATTTTCAAGCGAGGCATGATATGCCAACTTGAATTCTTTGTAATCAGCCATTATCTCATTTTTAATCTTCTGGATATATAACCTTGATTTTCTTATTTCAAGCTCTGCTATTTTTTCTGCAGCACGATTAGAGGCCAAAACATCAAACGGAGCTTTAACATTAAAGCTGATAGAAGCCCCATCCCCGAATTCTCCGGGGAAAGTCCTTGCGGGAGCATATGCAAGATCCACACTTGATTCAAATCCTGACCATACTGTTTTTTTGTGGATTTCATTATTCTTTGAAACAATTTGCTCAAGTATTTCAATTTCCGGATTATAAACACAGATTCTTTCCTCAATTTTTTCTATATCCATTTCAGGCCAAGGCAGATTCGGACTCCCGATAAAACATTGATCAAAACTTAGTCCTGTCAGCCGGCTCATTCTTAAACAAGCTTTTTTCATAACCCTTTTTAAATTTGCAACTTCCTTTCTCGCTCTGTCAAACGGAGTTATGAATTCCTGAAAATCTGCCTTAAGAAGAAATCCGGGTCTGATTCTTTCTTTTAAAACTGATGTAACATAGCCTTCATCTTTCAGAAATGCACGGGCAAGTTCAAGTTTCCTTCCGGAGACCCAGAAATCTATATATTCCTTCCTTAACGAAGCCAGTGCAGTTTTATTATAGATTTCGACAGCATGCTTATGTATAAGTATTGTTCTTCCGGTTTTTAATATACCCGTCTGTTCCTGCCATCTTGATCCTAACACAGGAATTGTCAGAGCCAACCTGCTAAATAGCTTTTCATAATAGATCATTTGAGACGATGTCAATGATTCCGGTTCGCGGCTCCATCCGTACCCTACCCCTCCGGAAACTTTAAGCCCACTGTCTGCTGTTGCTTTATCGTTAGCAGAAATGCCCATCAATAATTCCGCATCAAGTATCAGGGAATCGTCAGAAAGACCGATTCGTTTTTCCAACTCTTCAAGATTTGCGGAAAAGCAAACGGCTGAAGGAATAAATACAATGATCAAAATATAGTAAAAAATAAGTATTTTTTTCATATTAGAACTTTGATTTTTTCAAAACCCACCATGGCGCCATACTGGAATCCAGATGTGATTTTGCGGTTATTTCCCATATTACTGCAAACCCGCTAACGAATCTGGTAAAAAAAAGATAGAGTCCAAAGAGAGGAAGTGCCGGTAAAAGTTTTAAATCCTCCCAAGGTCTTTCTGAGATCAGAAGAACAAATGCAAAATAGAAAACTATGCTTATGAACAAATAAAATAGATAAACAAGCACAATAATGAATGCAATCTTCTGTATGCTTAGTGTGAAAAATATCCATGACGTGTAGGCAATAATTAGCAAAGGCGTAAAAATCTGAAACATGAGCCCTGTCCACACCTGAACAATAAAGTTACTGATGCCCATTAGTCTCGGATTAAATGTTTTTGAATGCTTCCTGAAATATAGATAGTAAAGGTCTCCATCCCATCTAAGTCTTTGATTGAAAAGCCCTTTTATCGTGTCCGGCGCCTCGGTATGTCCGATGGCTTCAGGATCAAAAACGATTTTTAAATCAGGATATCTTCCAAAGTAGTTCTTTATTCTAAGCGTCATATCAAGGTCTTCGGCTGTTCCTGTATTCCATCCCGATACAATATTCAGAAACGATTTGCGAAAGACTCCAAAAGCGCCGGAGATATTGTTAACCACATTGAATTCGCTAAGTCCCGTTTTGGCCGCATGAATAGACAACATGTATTCAAGCGCCTGAATTCTGGTTAACAGGTTTTTTCCGGCATTCAGAACTCTTAGCGCACCTGAAACGCCCACAACGTTTTCATTCTCAAAATGCCTTGTGGCTTTTTCCACCATATCATTATCAAATGACGTATCTCCGTCGAGAGCCATCACAATACTTCCTGAAGCAACAGCAAGTCCGGCATTCAGAGTAGAAACCCTGCCGCCTCTATGCCATTTTGGCATAACTATTAACTGTCTTCCCGGGATGGAGTTTACAAAGCCGGCCATATTCATAACCGAATTATAAGTTTCAATATTTACGGAGGCTCCGTCAACAACTGGGATTATTTCTATAAAGCCTGGATAAATCTGCTCCGCAAGACATCTGACAGTTCTTGCAGCTGTTTCACCCTCGGAATAACAGGTAATGATACAGGAAACAGACGGAAAAAATGCGTTACGGTAAGGTATGCGCTCATTTTTTCTTAAATAGTATTTTATAATTCCCGAAAGAATAAAGGCATAAACCGGCATTTCAAGAAAAATGACAAAAGGTATAAAAAAAGCGATTAGCTCCCATACTTCAGGAGAAAACGGGTCTCGTAAAAAAATAAGGATATATTTTATAATCAGATCAAACATTATAAATTCCCTGAGTCCACATAGCGTCCAATCCCGACCGCTTCATAAATTATCATCAATCTTCCATAGATGTTGCAAGCCTGGCGACAAGAAGTTCCGCAGTTTCTCCTTTCAGGGTATCGTTTTGGGCTGTAAATGTTATTCCCTTGTATTCAAGCATCGAACCATCCGGTTGCTTTGTCAGCTCTTTAAGGTTCATTATCCTTTCAGCAAGAACAGCGCATCCGGAAGGTGATGTTTTAGGAAGCAATATCAATAGATTGTATTCTGATGTTCTGGTAGTTATATCAGTGGTTCTGATCAGCTGCCGCAATCTGCCGGCAAAGGAATCAATCAATTTTGAAACTTCATACTTTCCGAGGCTTGCAGTAAGTTCTATTGCATTTTTTATATTAATTCCTAAGATGCCGAAAGATTCTTCAGGATATCTTTTGTAAAGCAGCAACAACCATTCCAGCAACTGAACAAAATATTTTGGATGTACATAGTTTAAATTATCCAGCAAAGCAAAAACATCTTCAGTTCCACCGATTTTTGCAGATGATTTACCTTTTAAAGTAAGTCGGTAAGAATGAATATATCTTGGAATAAGACTATCCGGATTGTTTTTATGGTCACAGTTTGTGCAATGGGCTATAATTTGAGGTTCTATAAATGATAAATTGCAATCAGAACAATAATAGTTTTCCATCGGCCTGTCATAGTCGGAACCTATATGTCTTAATTTCGTATGGCAATTGGGGCATTGAATGATTCCTTCAGACAAAAACGTTTCCTGTGGTGCGACATGCCCGCATGTAAAGCAGTGAATAAAAGGAACCTTGAAGATATTAAGGCTCTGGCAGGCAGGGCAGATATCAACAAAATTCAAATGGCTCCACTCGCATTTCTGGCAAAGCCTTATTCTGTCAATAAGCTTTTTGGGAGCAAGAAGGCCGCGTTCTGAATATCTTGCAATCCAGTTAAACACATCATTGTCAGGATCTCCCAGCAGTTCGGCTATTGGGAAAAGATATATTTTGGGAAAAAGTGAATTTTTCGAAGGAAGCAAGTCGGTATTTCTTGAATACAAAAAAGCTAAAAGCCTGTAATCTTGGCTTTCCATCATGCCTTTATAGTTCAGATTTGAAACAAGTTCGTGAATTACTTCTGTTTTTTTAATGATTTCCGGGTATGTTGTAAAAATCCCATCATGAACCGAGTCATAATAACTTGAAACCGTCATTGCCATAAATACAGGGACAAGGCAAAGCTGTGGATTCCGTCTTATTTCCTTCAGGATTTTTTCATCATTTTCTATGATGTTTGTTTTGATAATAACTGCATCGGGCTTTTCATTCAGGCCTCCAAACAATACTTCTCCTGAAATGAGAGAAACAGTTACGCCATGACCCGGATTTTCTGGAATAAAAGAATCATCATTTGAAATACATAAAATATTCATGTATTTTACCTTTTCATCTATAGCTTGAACAGCATGTGATAACACTGCCATAAGGGCTCTGGTTTGTTAAGCCTTGCACATGATGAATGGATTACTATTATTATCATATTTGTCATGATAATAATCAAGTTGCATTTTAAACCACTTGGGTGGAGGATTAGCAACAAACACTCCGGTGAATTTTTATATGATATGTTTTCTCACTTTATTAAGGCATCAATCTTCTTGTTCTTGATATTGTATCATGTCATAAACAAGATACAATCAAAATAACAACTCAGACCAAACAAACGGCTGCAATAAAAACATTATTATGAGCCACTTTCAAAACGTTTCAGTTTGGTCAAGCTCAAGGCGGGCGAAAATTTCAACCACAGGAATACATATAGTATTTCGAGGATTGAAATTTGAGCCCAACGCTTAAGATCGGCCAAAATGGGGCGTTTTGAAACTGGCTCTTATGATAAACACTATAGAAAAAACATAAAAACGAACATAGGAACAAAAAAATGAAATTTGGAATCACGGGACTTTCAGGATCTGGTAAATCAACAATATTTGAGACTCTGACCCAAAATATTTTAGGTGAAAAACATAAAACAGAAAACTCTATGGGAGCAATTGATGTGCCTGATACACGAGTTGATGTTTTATCAGAGATGTATAAACCGAAAAAAACAATTCATGCAAAAATAGAATATTTTCTTCCCGCTGTTCATAATCAGAAAAGTGATATAAAAAAAGATCAGAACGTCTGGACATCTGTAAGAGACTGCGATGCTCTCATACATGTTGTGAAAAATTTTGCAGAGTACGGTCAAGAACCGCCAACACCTTGCAAAGATTTTCTTCAGCTTGACCAGGATATTATTCTTGCCGATTATTTTACTGTTGAAAAACGAATGGAGCGAATCGAAGCCGAAAAGAAAAGAGGCAAAAAAACCGATAAAGAAGAGAGTGACCTTCTTACTACTTGCCATAAAAGTCTTGAAGATGGAATCCCCTTAAGAAAAGTACCTGAAATAGCATCTGCTCAGGCACTAAAAGGATTTGCCTTTATATCCGCAAAACCCACACTTGTTTTGTTTAACAATAATGACGAAGACCCGGAATTTCCGGATTGCAAAGATATAATGGCAAAAGAAGATTGTATGGTTATAAGAGGAAAGCTGGAGCAGGAACTTTCGCACATGAGCGCAGAAGATGCGGGCGATTTTCTTTCCGAATATGATATTAAAGAAGTCGCAAGAGAAAGAGTAATAAAAAAATCATATGAGCTTTTAGGACTCATCTCTTTTTTTACGGTTGGTGAAGATGAAGTGCGGGCATGGACTATTAAAAAAGGGACTTCCGCCCTTGATGCTGCCGAAGTGATTCATTCCGATATTAAAAAAGGGTTTATCAGAGCCGAAGTTCTTGCATATGATGATCTGATGGATGCAAAAACATACAATGAGGCAAGGAAAAAAGGAACTGTAAGACTTGAAGGTAAAACTTACTTAGTAAATGACGGAGATATTATAAATTTTAGATTTAATGTCTGATGGTTTTCAATAAAATCTATTTTACTGTATAGCCTGAGCTTTTATCAACATCGTCTGTAATTTCATTCAGTATATTTTCGGCATTGGCTCTGAGTCGTTCCAATTCATCTTCTGAAATATCTTTTGGAATCATAATTGGTTCACCAAATTTAATAATCATATGGGAAAAAGGGTAAGGAATAATTGTTTTGTCCCATGCTTTATGAAAAGTAATAACCTTTGTGCCGGAGCAAGCCATAGGAATAAAATACGACCTGGTACTTTTTGCAAGAACAAGTAAGCCCTTTTTTAATATACGGGCCGGACCTTTCGGCCCGTCAACAGCCGTTCCGCAAAATATTGTTTCTTTGCCGGCCTTCTTAATAAAAGTGATAATGGTACGCAGAGCATCCCTTCCGCCTTTTGAGGAAGAACCGCGTGCAGTTGCATATCCTAACCGGTGTCCTACGCGGGATATAAGTTCGCCGTCTTTACTGCGGCTTACCATGATAATACCGTTTTTAATTTTCCTGAAGAAATAAAAAACAAAGATTATATGTCTATGCCATGAACCTAAAATAACATTGCCTTTATTCTTATTATTTACAAAATATTCTTCGTAAATTTCCTTGTTTATAATTTGGACACGAACCGTTTTAAACCATAATCGAACAAGCCATGAGGCAAGCAGGGAAAGAACAGAAAGCTTAAAGCGTTCTGTTAATGTTAAGTCTTTTATGAATTCAGCCATTTCTCTCCATTTATCAGTACAATAACTTTGAAATAGTTTTATTTCAAAAAATATCAATAAAAAAACATGGATGTGTTATAATAACGCTGCAAAACACATTACAGAAAGATCCATTATTATGCCCCGTTATCGTAAAACACTATATATCATACTCTGCTTGTTAATATTTTTTACAGGTTATATCTCAATAACTTATTTCTATAAATTTATCATAAACTATGTCGAGTCCAAATTACTTCCCGAAACGGCAAAAGAAATCGGAATTGATAACCTGCGTTTTAAAATTCAAAAGGCAGGCTTATTCGGGGCCGATATAGCCTATATATCTACAGATCGGGATAACATAGACTCACCATCAATTGATTCGGTTCATATTGAATATGATCCCATAGGACTTTATAAAAAAAATATTAAAAAAGTTATTATAAGCGGAGTCCGTATTGAATGCGAATTTAACAATGGAAAATTTAATATCCTCGGATTCGATTGGCAAAATTTTATCCGAACACTTCAATCAAAAAAAAATGCTCCAACAGAAAACATCAAATCCTTTCCTGTAGAAAGTATTGAATTACGCAATTCCACTATTACCACGCATTTGAAAAACCAAAACATAGATATTCCGATTGACTTAAAAATTGTTCCAAATGATATAAATAAAAGCATGATTGATTGTCTTCTTAACCTATATCCACGTGATACCCATATAAAGATAGCATCCAAAATCAATATAGATACAAATCAAGCAGAAATTTATTTTGGCGCAAAGCAAATTTCTTTCGAGCGTTTTTCTGATTTCTCAAGTCTTATTCCTGGTACAAGTATTTCAGGTTCTGCCGATATCGATGGAAAGATGCAAATAAATTTTTCTCCATTTAAGATATCTTTTTTGTCATGTTCCGCATCTGCTTACAACCTTTCTGCATTTTACAATAATATTAATCTGACAAATTCTATAGATGAAATAAGCGGTAAAAAGATACCTGTTATTTTTGATATCAGAAACAGTGGAGATAATAAATGGATTTTTTCAGCAACATCTTTTTTAGTTAATTCGCCTTTTCCGATGAATATATCAGGTATAAAAAGTAATATTGTTAAAAGTGAGGATATGGTTAATGCCAGTGGTAATTTTTATGCACTTGCCGGAGGGAAAACTCCTGTCCGAATTAAATCTGATTACTACCTGAGTTTATCAAATAAAGGAAAATGGAATTTTAAGATATCCGGTGCTTCCATAAAAGGCCGGAATACTTCTCAAACACCCATAAATATTAAAGGCCTTGATATTTTATCAAATAATTTAAATTTTGTTGTATCAGGAAAAGGAAACGATAAAAAAAATTATTTAAAATATTTAGCGTCAATTTCAGGACTTGGCGCATCTAATAAAAGACTTTCTTTAAAAACACCCAAGATATCTCTTAGCGGAAATGCAGATATAGTTAAATCTAATGTAAGAGGGTCTCTTAATATAAATTCCGACAATACCATAATAACAGCTGATTCGTTAAAAACCACCATTCCTGCGTTTTCAATATCCGGAAATTTCGAAAAGGATTTGAAAACGGATTTGCAGTGTAACGGGAAAATACAATTCAATGATGTAAATATCACAGATCAGAAACTACAAGTAAATATATCCGGTATCGGCGGAATATTGCCTTTTAAATGGCCTTTTGTGGATACAAATTCCGGGGGCACCGTTTTTGCTAAAACAATTTTGTGGAAAAATATAGATCTTGGTTCGTTTTCAGGATCAGTAAGACAAAATAATTCAGGCTTAATCTATAAAGGCCGTTATACGAGCATTCCTTTTAAAGGAATGAATCTTGATTTTTCAGGATATACGGATTTGCTTTCCTTAAATAATTTTGAAACTGAAATCAGTATTAACATGCAAAAATATAAACTGTCTTCAGGAAGTGATATCAACAGATTATTCCCACAGGCAAAAGGTTTTTTATTTGGAGGTAAAGCGCAATTAAACGGCAAATTAGGGTTTATAGAAAATAAGTTTACAGGATTTATTAAAGCAACCATTGAAGAAGGATTGTTTAACTACAAAGACAAGGGAATTCTTATTGAAGGAATTAAAATTAATCTTAATATGCCGAATCTGCCTTCCGTATCAAGTGCTCCTAAACAACAGCTTAATTTCGACAAAGCATCAATAGGATCGATTCAATTTTCAGAGGGCAAAATTGATTTTCAAATTGAATCGCCTGAATCCTTTTTTATTGAAAAGTGCCGTTTTAAATGGTGTGATGGATCTGTAAGCACTAATTCTTTAAGAATTTCGTCTCTGAATAATGATTTGAGCCTTACATTATTTTGTGACCGCATCAATCTTGCAAAGTTGATTGAACAATTTAGTGTTGCCAAAGCAGAAGGAGTTGGAGCTGTAAACGGCACCATACCGATAGAATTCAATGATGGTAAATTGATTTTTGCAGATGGTTTTCTTTATTCTACCCCAGGAGATGGCGGTATTATTCATCTTGCCGAAGCTAAGATTCTTGCTCAAAACCTGATTCCGGGTACTAATCAATTTGCACAAATAGAGCTTACGATAGAAGCGCTCAAAAATTATAAATACGATTGGGCTAAACTGAAATTTTCAAGTGCAAAAGAGAATCTTTTGTTAAATTTGCAGTTTGACGGAAAGCCGGTTAACACTTTGCCGTTTATTTATGATAAAAAAACAGGTGGTTTTGTGCGAGTTAAATCAGCAGGGGAAGGTTCAAATTTCCAGGGAATACGTCTTGATATAAACCTTACTATTCCTCTTGACAAAGTTTTATATTACAAGGATGCTATAAAGAAAAACCGATAAATCCCGGTAAAAAAATAAACAACGTTTCTCAACTTCTCACAACTCCATAAATATAGACCATTATATAAATAACCATTAACCTGTAAGGATATGCTTATGATAAAAAAAATCATGATTCTTTTTGGCGTATTATCTGTTTTTTCCATTCCGGCATGTTATACTCATCATGAAGTAGCTCTGGCGCCTGTTGAAATCAAACCTATACACATTGTGATTGATGTTAATATAAAAGTTGACAGGGCGCTTGATGACTTTTTCGGAGATATTGATAAAGCTAAATAATAAATCAATTATGTATCATATGAAGGAGATAAAACAAATGACAACCAACAAAAGTATAGGAATAACTGTTTTTGCTATGGTGATGATTTTTACCTGCTGTGTTTCGTTCGCTCTTGACGCAAAAGAGATAAAAGCAAGAATGCTCGAAAGGGTTCCCATTATCCAGACTATAAAATCAAAAGGAACAATAGGTGAAAATAATCTGGGATATCTTGAAATAATGCCGGAAAGCAAAGCAGGCGATAATGATAAGATTATTGTCAATGATGAAAACAGCGACAGAAAAGCAGTTTATACAGCTATAGCAAAACAACAGGGAACAGATATTTCCCTTGTCGGCAAACGCCGGGCATTGCAAATCTTCGAAAACGCAGAACCAGGTGAATGGCTGCAAGATGCAGCAGGAAAATGGTTTAAGAAGTAAAAGTAAATAAAGAGAAAAGGAGAAAAACATGAGTTATAAGAATATCCATCCCCAATATTTTTTAATGATAGCATTGGCGTTTTTTATTATAGCCTTGTTTCCTAATGCAGCACATTCAGGGCATACGGATATACTTCTTCTAAGCTGTATGGATTATCGCCTGGTGAATGAAACTGAAAGCTATATGACCGATCGCGGATTACGTGATAAATATGACCACGTCATTTTAGCCGGGGCCTCTTTAGGTGCAACAACGGACAAATACCCTGCCTGGAATCAGACATTTTGGGATCATCTTGATGTGGCGATTAAACTTCATAGTATAAAAAAAGTTGTAGTCCTGGATCATAGGGACTGTGGGGCATATAAGGTAATCTTAGGTGAAGATTTTTCAAAAGATCCTAAAAAAGAAAATTCAGTTCACACGGATAGGCTATTAGCTTTGGCAAAACAGATAAAAGCGAAATATCCAAACCTTGAAATAGAACTACTTCTAATGGATCTGTCCGGTAATGTCGAAACAATTTCTAATTAGGACAACTTGTATGAAATAATGCTTATTTAATTCAAAGTATAAACAGGCTTTTTTAAACGCCGTCAGCTTTTTCGAATTTCTTCTTTAAGAAGGCAACAGGCTATTTTGTACTCTGGGCTTCCGTCCGGGTTGTAGCTTAAATTGCCGGGTTGTATAAGTTTATTCATTACACAGCCTTCGGGAATAGACAGCTTAAAAAGGTCTGTTTCATTTATTTTGGCGGTTTGAACCAGCTCGTTACCGCTAAATTCCATACCATGGATAGGATAGTCCTCGCACAAAGGGCATCTATAGACTCTTTTGTTTGGGAAAATAAAATAATTATCAGCAACAAGTCCGGCACACTCAAATTTATCATCGGGTTCTAAAAAAACTTTGGGATAAGTTACAATAATGCCGTGCTCTGCAATTTTTTCAGCTATTATCGGTATGGTATCAACCCACTTTTCTCTTAATACCTGAGGGTTATTAACTCCTTCAACAGATGTGCCCTTTGCCGTTTTTCCTCTAATTCCTATAACCTGAATAAAAAACCTTCCGATTTTAAGATCAGATAACAATGGTTCCATTTTTGCGAGTTCATCAATATTGGCGCTGCTTACAGTATATATCAGGCTTGTATTGAATCCTTTAGAAACCGATGACTTTATTCCCGAAACACATTTATCATAAGAGCCCTTTCCTCTTATCTTGTCATTTGTCGTACTTGTTGCACCATCAAGGCTGAAGCTGATATAGTCAATATCTTTGGGCTCTATTTTTGACAAAAACTCATTAAACAGATAGCCGTTTGTATCAACAGTCACAGATTTATATCCGATTTTTATTGCATACTTTACAGCTTGGGATAAGTCAGGGTGCAGGGTGGGTTCACCACCTAAAAAAACAACGTTCGCTATTTTGCTCTTTGCAGCAAACGCATCAAGCCAGGCTTTTATTATGTCTATAGAAAGTGTGGTGTTTCCGTGTTGTTTTTTATTGATATAACAGTGCAGACAGTTAAGATTACAATTTGTAAGAATATGAAAAAAAATATTGGTAGAGTTTTTTGAAAATGATACAGTTTTTTTTTCTTTCATTGAGCTTTTCTTTTAAGGCTTTCTGTCTCCTTTTTGGCTTTTATAAGCTCTTCGTTTGTCAGGCGCAGCCTTATGGACATATATTCCGCAAAAATTCTGTATAACAACAAAAGAAAATCAAGCTGTTCATCTCTGTCGCCATCTTTTAGTTTTTTTTGCGCCGATGTATCAACCGCCAGACATACAGTTTTACCAAGGGCATAGACAGAAGCCGAGCGGCTAAGAGTGTCGATAATTCTCATCTCCCCGAAAATTTCAC
Organism: Pseudomonadota bacterium; assembly: GCA_018817425.1. Classification (NCBI taxonomy): domain Bacteria; kingdom Pseudomonadati; phylum Pseudomonadota; species Pseudomonadota bacterium. The sequence goes on along the minus strand of JAHITX010000089.1, from coordinate 7,200 downwards.
CTTTTTTATCAATTACTACAATATCAAAATTTTCTTTCGTTACTCTTACACTTCCGCTAAGAAGGAAATAAAGCCAGGTATCTTTTTCCCCTTCCATAATTATCAACTCACCATCTTCATAATCTCTGATCTTGCTAAGGCGTAAAAGCTTTGCAAGGCTTTGTATTTCAAAATGCTTTAGAGTTGGAATGTTCATCAGCTTTTGAATATTCTGCATATTATCCTGAAGATACTTCGACTCAATCATAACGCCTCCTGCATAATAAGATCATATAATATAATATATATATATAGAATTTTTTTAAATATAACATTTGGCTAATAACATGCAATAATTTATTTTTCAAGACAGTCTTTTGATAAATATTCATCGAATTCAACCGGATAACAACCGTCAAAGCAAGCTTTGCAAAAACTGTTTTCAGGGTTTTTAATTCCTGTTGATTGCAAAAGTCCATCTATGCTCAAATAGTAAAGAGAATCAAGACCAAGAATATCTTTAAGCTCAGCAACTGAATTGGTGGCGGCTATAAGTTCTCCACTTGTAGAAAAATCTATGCCATAATGACATGGAAATCGATGCGGCGGACCGCTAACACGCATATGCACCTTATTTACTCCAAGTGCGCGAAGCGATTTTACCCTGGTTTTAACGGTAGTTCCTCTTATTATAGAATCTTCAATAATTACTATATCCTTGCCTTTTAGAATCTCTTTTACAGGATTTAGTTTTACTCTTACTCCAAAATCACGCATACTTTGTGTGGGCTGTATAAAAGTTCTTCCGATATAATGGTTTCGTATCATTCCCATCTCAAACGGAATTTTTGATTCTTCCGAAAACCCTAAAGCAGCATAAGTTCCTGAATCCGGAAAAGGCATTACCAAATCGGCATTAGTGGGATATTCTTTGGCAAGACGGCGTCCATGGGCCTTTCTTATCTGATAAACATTTTTGCCGAATATAGTGCTGTCGGGTCTTGCAAAATATATAAATTCAAATATGCATAAAGACTTGTTCCTGCAATCTGTAGTTTTAATGCTTTTAAGCCCGTCCTTATTTATTATGACGATTTCGCCTGGTTCAAGTTCTCTTACAAACTCAGCTTCAATAAGGTCAAGCGCACAAGATTCAGATGAAAGAACATAGCTACCATTAACTTTACCTAAACACAAAGGACGAAAGCCATTGGGGTCTTTTATTCCTATTACATCGCCCTCATTTGTAAGTGCTATAAATGAAAATGCGCCTTTTAATCTTGAAACTGTTTCAACAAGAGCCTTCTCAAGTCCTAATTTGAGATTTTTTACAAGAAGATGGAGAAAAATCTCACTGTCTATTGTAGTTTGAAAAATAGAACCGTTTTCTTCAAGCTCATTTTTCAAAGCTAACGCATTGACAAGGTTTCCATTATGGGCAACAGCAAATGATTTTTTCTTATGAAAAACAACAAATGGCTGGGCATTTGAAAGGATGGAACTTCCTGTAGTAGAGTACCTGACATGGCCTATGGAATTAAATCCTTTAAGATGTTCAAAATGGTGAATATCAAATACTTCAGGTACTAGCCCCATACCCTTGTGGTCAAATATTTTATTGTCTCTTGCAACAGCAATGCCGGCGCTTTCCTGACCTCTGTGCTGAAGAGCATACAAACCGAAATATGTAAGTTTTGATGCTTCCGGATGGCCATAAATTCCAAATATTCCGCACGCCTCACGAGGTTTTTCGTCTAAATAAGAGTCATCTTCCATAGTATTTGAATCCGGGTTTTTTATCACTTAATTTAACATTCCTTGTAAATTTTAATCTTTATGATTGTAGTCTTGTAAAGCTTTAACTGATAGTTTTTTACCTTTTAGTTCTTCTATTCCTCTGCAAATAGCCAAGGCTCCCGGAATTGTCGTGATGCAAGGAACATTGTATTTAATAGCAGCACGGCGTATTTCATAACCATCGCGCATCGGTTCAGCTCCTGTTCCGGTATTTATGATAATATTAAGCTGCTTGTTTTTGATAGCATCAACTACATGAGGGCGTCCCATAGATACTTTATTAATAATTTCATTAGCTATTTTATGTTCGGAAAGATATTTGGAAGTTCCCTTTGTTGCAATGATATTAAACCCCATATCATAAAATTTTGAAGCAACGGGAATTACCGCTTTCTTGTCCGAATCCATCACGCTTATAAAGACATTGCCGGTTGCAGGTATATTCTGCCCTACTGCAAGCTGTGATTTGGCAAATGCAAGTCCGAATGAAGTATCTATTCCCATAACCTCACCTGTCGACTTCATTTCAGGCCCAAGAAGAGTATCAACATCAGGAAATCTGTTAAAAGGAAGCGCAACTTCCTTTATTGAAATATGTGTCGGTACTTTTTCGGAAGTTATGCCAAGATCGGAAAGGCTGCGCCCCAGCATAACTTTTGTGGCAAGTTTTGCAAATGGTATGCCTGTTGCCTTGCTGACAAACGGTATTGTTCTTGATGCTCTTGGATTTACTTCAAGAATATAGAGTTTGTCTCCTTTGATAGCATATTGCACGTTCATAAGGCCAATAACTTTTAGCTCGGATGCCATAGCTTTTGTGGCAGCAGTAATCTGATCAATAATAGACTGGTTGATACTGTGAGGTGGAAGAACGCATGCGGAATCACCCGAATGAACTCCGGCCGCCTCTATGTGTTCCATTATTCCGCAAATAATAGTTGATTTCCCGTCACAGATTGCATCAACATCAACCTCAACGGCTTCTTCCAGAAACTTGTCTATCAGCACAGGATGCATAGAAGATGCTTCAATGGCAATCCTTGTGAAATTTTCAAGATCCTTTCTGTTATACACTATTTTCATGGCTCTACCGCCAAGAACAAAAGATGGTCTTACAATTACGGGGTATCCGATAGATTCGGCTATCAGGGCGGCCTCTTGAATATTTAATGCAGTTCCGTTTTCAGGTTGAACCAGGCCAAGTTTTTTCAACATGACCGTAAATTGTTCCCTGTCTTCCGCTCTGTCTATGCTTTCCGGTTGAGTGCCAATGATTGGAACACCTGCATTAAAAAGAGATGTTGCAAGATTAAGAGGAGTTTGTCCGCCAAACTGCACTATAACTCCGAATGGTTTCTCGGTTTCAACTATATTTAAAACATCTTCTTTTGTCAGAGGTTCAAAATATAGCTTATCGGAAGTATCATAGTCGGTGCTGACCGTTTCCGGATTACTGTTTACCATAATGCTTTCAAGGCCTTCTTCACGAATACCAAATGATGCCTGAACACAGCAGTAATCAAATTCAATCCCCTGCCCTATTCTGTTCGGACCGCCACCAAGGATCATAATTTTTTTTCTATCCGATACTCTTGCTTCGTTTTCCTCTTCGTATGTAGAATAATAGTAAGGAGTCGCTGCCTTAAATTCGGCAGCGCAGGTGTCTACAAGTTTAAATACTGGCCTTATATTTAATTTTTCACGAAGAACTTTAACGGCGTCTTCTGTTGAACCTGTAAGATACGCAATTTGCACATCGGAAAATCCATAAGATTTTGCCATACGCAAAAGTTCTTCCGAAATATTTGATCCGGCATCTGCGATCTCGGCCTCAAGATCAACTATTTGTTTTATCTGGTATAAAAACCATGGATCAATATCTGTTAATTCAAATATTGACTGAACTGACATACCATTTAATAGTGCATACCGGATATAAAAAATTCTTTGAGAATTTGGGGTTGAAAGTTTTTTCTCAATTTCATTTATAGATATTTTATTTTCTTCTAAATCGCATAGATCTTTCCCATCCGCACCAAGACCGAATCTGCCGATTTCAAGTGATCTTAATCCTTTTTGCAAAGCTTCCTTAAACGTTCTTCCGATAGCCATAGTTTCGCCGATTGATTTCATGGCGGTAGTTAAATAATCTTTTGTTTCAGGAAATTTTTCAAAAGTAAATCTTGGTATTTTAACAACGCAATAATCAAGAGTAGGTTCAAAAGATGCAAGCGTTTCTCCTGTTATATCATTAGGTATTTCATCCAATGTGTATCCAACAGCAAGTTTTGCGGCAATTTTTGCTATGGGAAAACCGGTTGCTTTTGATGCAAGAGCTGAACTGCGTGAAACACGGGGATTCATCTCAACTACAATCATATCTCCGTTTTTCGGGTTTACAGCAAACTGCACATTAGACCCGCCGGTATCAACACCTATTTCTCTCATGATTGCAATAGATGCATTTCGCATCTTCTGATATTCAACATCGGTTAAAGTTTGGGCGGGAGCAACCGTAATGCTGTCTCCTGTATGTATTCCCATTGGATCCATATTTTCAATCGAACAGATAATGACAACATTGTCATTTTTGTCACGCATTACTTCAAGTTCATATTCTTTCCATCCCAAAACGGATTCTTCAAGCATTACTTGCCCGATTAAGCTTGCATCAAACCCTGATTTTGCTATTAACTCAAGATCTTCAAAATTATATGCTACACCTCCTCCTGTGCCTCCTAAAGTAAAACTTGGCCTCACAATAACCGGAAACCCTATTTTATCCACAATTTCTATTGCCATTTCCATGTTTGTGGCAATTCCGCTTTCCGGTATCCTAAGCCCTATTCTATTCATGGCTTGGCGAAACAGGTCTCTGTCTTCTGCTTTATTTATGGACTCGACAGATGCACCGATCATCTCAACTTGAAACTTGTCCAAAACACCCATTTTTGCTGTTGCAATAGCTGTGTTAAGACCGGTTTGTCCGCCAAGTGTGGGTAATAGTGCATCAGGGCGTTCTTTTTCTATTATCATGGCAAGTATTTCAGGAGTGACCGGCTCAATATATGTCCTGTGGGCCATATCCGGATCGGTCATAATTGTAGCCGGATTACTGTTTACCAGTACAACTTCATATCCGTCTTCTTTCAAGGCTTTACAGGCTTGAGTTCCTGAATAGTCGAATTCGCAGGCCTGACTGATTATTATAGGACCTGCGCCAATAATAAGGATTTTCTTTATATCTGTGCGTTTAGGCATTTTCAATTAACTTTATAAAATCATTAAAGAGATAACGGGAATCGTGAGGACCCGGAGATGCCTCCGGATGATACTGAACGGCATAAAGAGGAAGTTTTCTATGCTTAAAACCTTCCAGGGTATTATCATTAAGATTTATATGGGTTGGTTCTATATCTTTTGAATTTAAGCTTTTTATATCCACAACAAAACCATGATTCTGTGAAGTTATTTCCACTTTGCCGGTTATTAGATTTTTAACAGGCTGATTGGCTCCCCTGTGCCCGAATTTTAATTTGTATGTTTTTCCTCCAAGAGCAAGCCCTAAAAGCTGATGCCCCAGACAAATGCCGAATATCGGCCTGTATTCCAGAAGTGACCTGATTGTATCTATTGCATACGATACAGGTTCAGGATCTCCCGGACCATTTGAAAGAAAAATTCCATCAGGAGAAATCGCCTTAACGACCTTAGCATCAGTTGAAGCAGGCACAACCAATACTTCAAAACCTGCATTTTCAAGACATCTTAAAATATTGTATTTTATTCCAAAATCAAAAGCCAATACACAATATTTCTTGTTCTTTTTCCATATAGATTTATCTAATTTTGTGGTTTCCACATTTAAGGGATAAATTTTTCCTTCAGACCAGAAATAAGGTTTATTAGTTGCAACTCTTTTAACAAGATCTAGTCCAACCATGCTTGGTATGCTTTTAGCCTTTTTTACAAGAGAAGACGGATCAGTATCAAACGTTGAAACATAAGCTCTCATAGCTCCGGTGTCTCTGATATGTCTTGTAACGGCTCTGGTATCAACATCTTCAATTCCAAGGATGTTTTCATGAATAAGATAATCCCTTAAAGATCCTGTAGATCTGAAATTGCTTGGAATATCCTGATATTCCTTAACTACAAATGCCGACACCTGTATTTTGGCAGACTCAATATCTTCATGATTCACACCATAATTTCCTATCAGAGGATATGTCATAGTAACCATCTGGCCGCTATATGAAGGATCTGTAATTACTTCCTGGTATCCGGTCATGCTGGTATTAAACACAATCTCTCCAAAGGCCTCACCTTCTCCTGTAAAACTTCTACAGGCAAAGGTTCTTCCGTCTTCAAGAGCAAGCAGCGCTTTTTTTTGGTATTCTTTCATATTATTATCAAACAAGATTTTAAGGGTTGAACGGTTTTATGAAAAACTTGGCATTTTCTATCACGTATAATTATTAAATCAAGACTTTCATTTAATGATATTTATAATTTCATCAAGTATCGGGGGTTTTAAAATCCTCCATTTAGGTTTGATTGCCATACCGTCATGCCATATGAATTCAACAGCCTCAAAGGTTTCAGGTATAATATGTTCGTTTTTTTCTCCATAATATTTTACCGGATAATATTCAATCCAGAGCATACGGTGATAATCTATTTTAAAATCATATGTCACCATTGTAGCGATATGACCTGCACAGCTTCTAACCGACATTTTGCTTTCAGGGACATCCGATACAATAATGATGATCGGGTGTAAAAGCAAAACCCCTTTTTTTGCCCCTTTTTTCAGGTCATATATGCGAAGCCAACACTTTCCGCTTGCAAGATTCAGCTTGCCGCCCCAACCCTTCCATGAATATATTTTATCATGTGTAAGCATCATATCTGATTTTAAACTGGCTCCAAATATTGTTTTTAGTGTTTTTAACAATATAATTATGCATTATGTATTGGTCAACCATCTGAGGTCTATCCTGTATTTTTAAAATCCAAGGTCTTTTATCAGGTCTCCCCAGGGAATTGGCTCATCAGGTTCATTGATTTCATTTTTATCTTTGTTTGCGTCTTTAATATCAATTTGCTCCTTAATTTCCTGAAGCAGTTTATGTTCTTTCATCGAAACAAGAGCAGCTATAGGCTCACCTCTTTTTGTAAGAACAAAAGACTCATCATTACATGCTACGCGGTTAATAATATCAGAAAATTGTTTTCTGGCATCAGCAATTGTTATTTTATTAAACATATAAATATCCTCCAGAGCCAGTTTCAAAACGCCCCATTTTGGCCGATCTCTGCGTTGGGCTCAAATTTCAATCCTCGAAATACTAAATGTATTCCTGTGGTTGAAATTTTCTCCCGCCTTGAGCTTGACCAAACTGAAACGTTTTGAAAGTGGCT
>JAHITX010000088.1 GCA_018817425.1 Pseudomonadota bacterium | reverse complement strand
TTTTGTTAATTATCAATATGTTATAGTTTTTTGTGAAAATACCCGGATTTTAAATATTCCATTACTGATTGCGAAAAATAAATTCAAGATTTGTTCTGGGTGGTAATATTATGCATCTTCTTAACTTCACCGAGAATTGCTGTTTGTTGAAGCGCCTGAAAATGCTGAAGAGAAGGTTATGGTTGCATCAGTTGAGCCGAAGATCATTATTCTTGCTTTTGAGGACATACATTTCGATTTCGATCATTCAACCCTTAAACCGGAAACAAAGACGATACTGAAAAGGAATGTCCGGCTTCTGAAAGAAAACCCTAATGCTAAAATCCGTATTGCAGGGTATACCTCTGCTTTCGGTACGAATGTTTACAACCAGAAGTTAAGCGAAAGAAGAGCAAATGCCGTTAGGGAATACCTAATTAACGAAGTCGTCATTGCACGGGATAGGCTTTCCATAATCGGCTACGGGAAGACAAACCAGAAAGTCCACGAAGTAGCGCCTAAAGAGATTTACTCAAAAGCAGAAAAGGCAAACATGAGAGTTCTTTTTGAAATCATTGTACAATAGGAGCACGAGAGCAAGGAACCGGAAAGACGTTTTAAGTTGATCCGATCACTTCCTGAAGTAAACCACATATCGAGAAGGAAAATATCTTTAAGTCAATTTCCGGGCCCCTATTGAATCCGCTGTAGGATGCATAAGCTCAGGATAGCCCGACCTTCCTCTTTATACCCATCAGCATGCTGAGGTTCCACCATATATTGAGGTCAATTAAATCATTTCATACTTTTAGACTGTTATCGCCTGTTAATATATTTTCCTGTTATTAAAGGATAAAATCAAACTTATAATTCTTCTCCGGGTATTGGCAGGCTCTTTGCTATTATAATGATATTATCTTTTCAGTGTTGAAGCTTACCACGGTGTTGTTCAATTGAGCTGCTTATTTACTTCTCAAAAGGCCCGTCGATAATGTGGATGAAATCAAGAGGAGTGTCCTTTTTAGATTGGTTACTTAACATTGCCACAATAAGATATTAGTCACAATAAAATAAAGGAGGTACTGAGATGGTAGTAAAAGATATGTTAAATCAGATCATCGGATCGATTGTTGCTTACTTGCCTAATCTTATCGGCGCCCTGGCCATCCTGCTTGCCGGTTGGATAGTTGCATTAATCGTATCTACCGTCGTCCGCAATGTGCTTCAGCGTACAAAGCTGGCCGGTAAAATCTCAGGCGCGATGGGCGAAGAAGAGAGTAAAGCGCAAAGCGCAGCCCAGGTGATAGGCAGGGGCCTGTTCTGGCTTATCATGGCTTTGGTACTCATTGCCTTTTTCGAGGCCTTACGGCTCACCATGGTAATAGATCCTCTGGAGCAACTTATGAATCATATTTTTCAATTTCTTCCCCGGTTGCTTGGAGCTGGTATTTTACTGCTGGTTGCCTGGATAACGGCAGCCGTGTCACGCCTGGCCATCACAAAGGTAATGGGTGTTGCAAAATTTGACGAGCGGATAGGTGGCAGGATTAGCGATGAAGAAACTAAGCGGGTACCACTTACGAAAACGGCCGGCGAATATATTGGCTGATCTTTTTGCTGTTTCTACCTGCGGTGTTAGGCGCACTGAATCTTGAGGGCTTACTCAAGCCGGTGCAGAGTATGCTGGACAAATTTTTGGCTTTCCTGCCCAATATCCTGGCTGCCGGTGTGATCGGGGTAATCGGTTGGTTCGTTGCCCGTATAGTAAGACAACTTGTGGGTACCCTGCTGGCTGCCACCGGCCTGGACAAGTTCAGTAATCGGATAAAAGTAACTTCTCTGTCCAAAATGATCGCCTTGATTGTCTACATACTCATCCTTATCCCGGTGATGATTGCCGCACTTAATGCGCTGGCTCTGGACTCTATCACCCAACCGGCCAGCAACATGTTGAACCTGTTCATGGGGGCGCTTCCGGCTATCTTTGCGGCTGTGTTAGTCATAACAATTGCCTATGTGGTCGGGAAAGTAGTTTCGGGATTTATCACCGAACTCATGACCGGCATTGGTTTCAATTCAATTCTTTTTCAGATGGGTATAGGTAAAGAGCCGGAAAAAGGAAAGAGAACTCTTTCGGAAATAGCCGGCTACCTGGTACTGATAACGATTATGCTTATCGCAGTATTTGAAGCGTCTGATTTGATAGGCTTTAAATCTCTCTCTTATCTGATGGAAGAGCTTGTTGTCTTTGGTGGTCATATACTGTTGGGTCTGATCATTATCGTTATCGGTCTGTATCTGGCGAATGTGGCATCTAAGGCTATACAGGCAAGTGGAACTGCTCAAGCGGGCCTGATGTCGGTCGTGGCTCGTGTGGCGATCCTGATACTGTCAGGCTCAATAGCAATCCGTCATATGGGTTTGGCCAACGAGATAATCCATCTGGCCTTCGGTCTGATTTTAGGAGCAATGGCTGTAGCTGCTGCCATAGCCTTTGGTATCGGTGGACGTGATGTTGCCGCCCGTAAACTGGAAGAGTGGACCGAGTCTAAAAAGGATAAATGATCATTATATAATTTATTTTTCGTTACTATTTATTAACAAATCGAAGCCGATCTTAAAGCTTATGATCAAAAACTTGATAAACTCAAAGCTGGGGCTATGGGCCTTCAAGATGATGTTAGGGACGAATACAACCATCAGATAGCTATGTTAGAAAAGAAGAGAAAATCGGCTTCAGAAAAATTCAATGAGCTCAAGTCAGCAAGCGGGGAAACCTGGGATGAAGTGAAATCGGGAATGGACAAGGCAGTAGATGAGCTGAGAGATAATTATGACAAAGTTATTGCTCGTTTTAAAAACTCATAAACTTTAGTACCAACCTGTTTTTGATAAAATTCACCTCCCAATCGTCGGCTTATACTAACGTAATGAAGATACATAACAAGTTAAAGATAAGATCAAGAAGGCCGTCGGAAGAAGAGAAAGGAGTCTGCTTATATGAACATTTTACTGATTTACCCAAAATTTCCGGATACCTTTTGGTCTTATACGTACGCTTTAAGTTTTATCGGAAAGAAGTCGGCTTTCCCGCCGCTTGGCCTGCTTACCGTATCATCTCTTTTACCGGAAAAATGGTCTAAACGTATTGTGGACGTAAATGTGGATAGTCTTACGGACAAAGATCTTTTATGGGCGGATATGGTCTTTATCGGAGGCATGGCGGTTCAGCGTATATCAGCCAAACAAATCATCGCCCGCTGTAAGGCTTTGAATTTAAAAATCGTTGCAGGAGGGCCGCTTTTTACTTCTGAGCCAGAGGAATTCAAGGAGGTAGACCATCTAGTTCTCGACGAAGCAGAATTGACACTTCCAGCTTTTTTGTCGGACTTACAAAACGGACAAGCAAAAAAAATCTATAGGGCTTCCGGTTTCTGTGATCTTAGCGATACTCCTGTTCCCTCATGGAATCTGATAAAAATGAACCGATATGCATCCATGAACATACAATTTTCCAGGGGATGCCCGTTCAATTGCGAATTCTGCAATGTGACGGCTCTGTTCGGTCACCGGTCACGCTTGAAAACACCCCGGCAAATCATCTCAGAACTGGACATTATTTATACTTCCGGCTGGCGCGGCAGCATATTTTTTGTTGACGACAATTTTATTGGAAATAAGGGCTACCTTAAAACGCATTTACTGCCCGCTCTTATCGAATGGCGCAAAGATAAAAAGGGATGTGTGTTTTTCACTGAAGCCTCTATCAATCTCGCCGATGATCCTGAGCTTCTGGACATGATGGTAACGGCCGGATTTGATTCTGTTTTTATCGGTATCGAATCACCCGATGAGGTCAGCCTTACAGAATGCCACAAAACCCAGAATAAAAACCGGGATCTTCTTGAAAGTATCAAAATTATCCACCGTTCCGGGTTACAGGTGATGGGCGGTTTTATTGTGGGCTTTGACAGTGACATGCCTTCTATTTTCCAGCGGCAGATCGATTTTATTCAAAAGAGCGGAATCGTAACCGCAATGGTTGGAATGCTACAGGCCATTCCGGGAACACGCCTTTTTGAGCGGCTTCAACGGGAAAGCCGGGTGGACAATATCTTTTCAGGAGATAATGTTAACGGAACAACCAATATAATTCCCCAAATGGGCATAGACAAGCTTTCAGCCGGGTATAAATCGATTATGAAACAGATATATTCTCCTAAAAACTACTACCGTCGGGTCAGAACTTTGCTTAAGGAACTAAAGGTGCCCGAAATCAAACAGCCTATAAATTTTCAGCGATTCCTTTCTTTCTTTCGATCCGCTTTCCGGCTTGGTTTTTTAGGGAAAGAGCGTTTTCAATACTGGAAACTTATGATCTGGACGCTAATCAGCAAGCCCAAGCAGATACCATTGGCTGTCACACTTTCAATATATGGGCATCATTACCGCAAAATATGTGAACAATATATTCTTTAAACTGGGCGGTATTACTTTTAAAAATGGAAAGGAAACATTATGACAACAAACTTAAAAGCAAAAAGCATAGAACAATTAATGGCAGAGGCCGACGAACTTATTAAAAAAATTAATTCCGATCATATCAAAGATCTGAAAGAAGAACATCGTATCCAGTTTGAAACACATGCTCAAAAATTGCAGGAGCTCAAGTCTAAGGTCCATACCGGGGAAAAAGAAACAATAGAACCGCATTCATCAGCCGAAGGAATACATGAGGCGATTCTTGATATTATTAAGGCTATGCATAACTTTACCACTCACCAAACCTGATTTTCAACAAGCGAGCCACTTTCAAAACGTTTCAGTTTAGTCAAGGTCAAGGCGGGCGAAAATTTTAACCACAGGAATACATATAGTATTTCGAGGATTAAAATTTGAGCCCAACGCAGAGATCGGCCAAAATGGGACGTTTTGAAACTGGCTCAAGCTGTAATGATTATCTAATGCTGGTTACCTAAAAATAGTGCCATAGCGCTTAGGCTATGGCTCCACAATCTCAGGCCTTCCATGTAAATCCAATTCATAAGGAGAAATTATGACCGAGCAAGCACGTGCCAGCCACCCGATATACAGTCTTCTGCCTATGGATATCGAAGGATTTGATTCCTTAGCCAAGCTTGCTCTGGATATGCACTCATCGTGGAATCATGCCACCGATAGAGTATGGCGGCAGCTTGATCCGGCTCTTTGGGAACTTACGCAAAACCCCTGGGTTGTATTGCAGACAGTTTCGCGGGATCAGCTTGAGCAAGTACTTACCAATCCTGAATTCCGCAAAGACATTGATGGTCTGCTGCAAGCCAAGCATCATTTGGAAAAAGCGCAGGCGTGGTTTCAGCAATATCATCCGCAGGCTCTTCTGACCTGCGTCGCGTATTTCAGCCTGGAATTCATGTTGAGCGAAGCGCTGCCCATCTATTCAGGCGGACTCGGCAACGTGGCCGGTGATCAGCTTAAAGCCGCCAGCGACTTGGGCGTACCGGTGGTAGGCATAGGTTTGCTCTATCAGCAAGGCTATTTTCGACAGGTAATCGACAAGTACGGGAATCAACAGGCACTCTTTCCGTATAACGATCCGGGGCAGCTGCCGATCACCCCTTTGCGCCAGGAAAACGGCGAGTGGTTGCGCATGGAAATCTCTCTGCCCGGTTATTCGGTTTGGTTGCGAGCCTGGCAGGTTCAGGTAGGCAGAGTAAAGCTTTACCTGCTGGACAGCAATGATGCGGCGAATTTTCCAGTACATCGGGGAATTACCAGCGAGTTGTATGGAGGCGGGCAAGAGCTGCGTCTCAAGCAGGAATTGCTGCTCGGCATCGGAGGATGGAGACTGCTTGACGCGCTTGGCATCCATCCTGAAGTCTGTCATCTGAACGAAGGACATGCGGCCTTTGCCGTACTGGAGCGCGCCCGCAGTTTCATGGAAAAAACCGGGCAGCCATTCGAAGTAGCGTTGGCTGCAACCCGGGCGGGGAACTTGTTTACCACCCACACGGCGGTTAGCGCAGGATTTGACCTTTTTGCTCCTTCTCTTATCGAACAATACCTTGATGGTTATGCCAAGCAGAGGCTTAACATAACACTTCATGATTTGCTGGCCCTGGGCCGCCGGAACCCAAAAGACTCGTCGGAAAGTTTCAATATGGCTTACCTGGCAATCCGTGGCAGCGGAGCGGTGAATGGCGTAAGTCGTTTGCATGGGAAAGTCAGCCGTCACCTCTTTGAACCACTTTTTCACAACTGGCCGGCGAACGAAGTACCCGTTGGTTATGTAACTAACGGAGTTCATATGCCAAGCTGGGACTCAGCAGAAGCCGACGATCTTTGGACGAAGGTCTGTGGAAAAGACCGCTGGCTGGGAACAATGGAAACTGTGGAGCAGGATATTCGCCGCGTTTCCGACGCCGACCTTTGGCAATTTCGCATAGATGCCGGTAAGTCTCTTGTTTCATACACCCGCGAACGTTTTTCCAGACAACTGGCCGCCTACGGCTCGCCTGACGATGTGGTTGAAAATGTTAAACGTCTGTTTGATCCAAATGTTTTAACGCTGGGTTTTGCGCGGCGCTTCGCTGCTTATAAAAGACCTAACCTGCTGTTGCATGACCCAAAGCGGCTGCTTCGTCTGCTATCCAACCCTAATCGCCCGCTACAACTCATTATTGCGGGTAAGGCTCATCCGGATGATCTGGAAGGGCAGGCCCTGATCCATGAATGGATAAATTTTATCCGGCAGCCGGAAATCCGATCTCATATAGTTTTTTTGAGCGACTACGACATGCTGTTAACAGAGCATCTGGTTCAGGGTGTGGACGTATGGCTCAACACCCCGCGGCGGCCCTGGGAGGCTTGCGGAACAAGCGGAATGAAGGTGCTTGTCAACGGAGGCATCAATCTTTCGGAACTGGACGGCTGGTGGGCGGAAGCATACACACCTGAAGTGGGATGGGCGTTGGGAGACGGCCAGGAGCATGGCGATGATCCGGCATGGGACGCTGCCGAAGCTGATGCACTCTACGACCTGCTGGAGCGGGAAGTAATCCCTGAGTTTTATACCAGAGACGACAATGGCATTCCTGTCGCATGGGTTGCGCGGATGCGTGAAAGCATGGCGCAGTTAACACCGCGCTTCTCCGCCAACCGCACGGTGCGCGAATACACCGAACAACATTACCTGCCTGCGGCGTCAGCCTACATAAAACGTGCTGCCAATAAAGGTGCGAAGGCTATACAGATAGTTAATTGGCGCAAGGCGCTGGAGAAACTTTGGCCAACATTGCGTTTCGGCGAAATGAAGATTCAGACCGAAGACAATCAGCATTTATATGAAGTTCAGGTCTATCTAAATGATCTGAATCCGGATGCGGTGATAGTCGAGCTTTATGCAGACGGAATAAACGGTGATGCACCGGTAAGGCAGGAGATGAAACCCGTTCGTCAACTAACAGGCTCGTTGGGTGGTCACATGTACGGCGCTGCTGTATCTGCCGACCGCCCTGCGACAGACTATACAGCAAGACTGATACCGCTCTGTTCCGGTGTTGCGGTTCCACTGGAAAGCCCGCAAATTCTGTGGCAGCGCTGATCCGATCAAAGGATGAAAAAGAAATGAAAGCAACAATGCCGAAAGAATAATCAATGAAACCGACTAACCCACGAATACTGACGATTAATGGCGGTTCATCCAGCATCAAGTTTGCGCTGTTTACGGCCGGGTTTGCGATGGTTTAGAATTTCTTGGAATCGAACTGGAAGAAAAACAAAACGTTGCTAATGCGAGTGTAATTTCCGCAGCGACCAGCCGGGTTGCAGTCCGCGTCATTCGCACTGATGATTGTGACAGTTTCGGGCAAGAACGAGGAATCAAGCTTTATCCAATCAAATGCAGAAAAACAGCCCGGAAGGTTTGACGGGGTACGTTCGACTACCCCCTATGAAGCTCAGAAGGTTCAAGCGGATGGCAGGCAGGATATAAAATTTGCCTACCAACTCAACATTTACTGCGATGAGATCATTTCGGTTCTTCGTAACGCCGAATCCATTTTGCTTTTTGATCCGGGAGAGGCAAAAGGTGAGCTCAAGAAACGTTTAGAAGATGACCATCTTGATCACCTCATCCAGGCTGTGGAAACAGTTGATCAGATGACAGATCGCCAGATTGCAGCGAAAGTCCGGGAGTGTTTTAACTAAATCCCAAAGTTGCTTAAAAAGATGGGGAATGGAATGGACATTACCATCTCCAGGGATACTGGGTCGATGAATCGGCTCCCGAGGAGCATTCCCGTTGAAGCAAACGGCTTTCTTACATAAAGGGGGTAATTGCCAATGAAGATTAGAAGTGTTGCAAAAGACTTTCCTGTCGTTTGCGTGGGAGGTTCGGCAGGCGGCCTTGACGCCTATACCCCTTTGCTGCGGCATCTGCCGGCCGATATGGGTGTTGCAATTGTCATCGTTAATCACCTAAGAACCGTGGCCACCAGACTCCACGAGATTCTCCCGCATTTTACCGAAATGCCGGTTGAGCTGATCACGGAAAGCTTGCTCATCGAAGCAAACCGTGTGTTCATCATCCCGGAAAAACGTGATTTGCACGTTTTTGAAGGAGAGTTCCGTCTAAAGCCGATATCAAAGCCCTGGGGATGGCCTGACGTGATTACGGTTTTTCTGCGTTCCCTGACGGAGCACTTGGACGGCAAACTTATTGCCGTCATTGTTTCCGGATCTGATGGAGACGGGTCGGCGGCGTTATGCGGCATAAAAGAGATGGGGGGCATTACCATCGCACAGAAACTCGATACAGCCAAGCAGCCTGATATGCCTGAGAGCGCAATTGAAAGCGGATTTATAGATTTTATTCATTCACCTGAGGATATTGCTCAAGAAATTGTACAAATTTCGCACGCTCAGGAGCTGGAAACGGGATCTGACTTATGAATAAACTCAAGCAAATATGGAGCAATCTGCGGTCAAGCTTTTGGTTCGTACCTTCGCTGATTGTTGCCGTCAGTATCGCCATCGCGGTGGCTTTGGTTAAAGCGGGTTCCGCCGGGAGTGACCGATGGCTGGCCCGATGGCCGCTCCTGTTTGGCGGCGGCGCGGAGGGCGCGCGCGGGATGTTGTCCACAATTGCCGGTTCAATGATTACCGTGGCGGGGGTCACGTTTTCGATGACCTTGGTAACACTGGCGCTGGCTTCGAGCCAATACACCTCGCGCATCCTGCGGAACTTCATGCGTGACCGCGTCACGCAGGTCGTGCTCGGAATCTTCACTGGTATTTTCACCTATTGCCTGGTTGTGTTACGCACCATCCGCGGCGGTGAGGAGAGCGGGTTTATTCCGAACCTGGCAGTGTCTTTCGGTGTCGTTCTGGCAATTGGTGGCATCAGCGTCCTCATTTTTTTTATTCATCACATTGCCTCTTCGATCCAGGCATCGAACATTATAGCCTCGGTTGCCACCGAAACTATGGTAGCCGTTGATCGGCATTTTCCAGAGAAGCTTGGAAACGGACCAGTTGACGGCGATGAGTATCAGTCGCCGCTCCACCTGCCGGAGTGGAGTTGGCAGGCAGTCGCAGCCAGGGGGAATGGTTATATCCAAAACGTGGATATCGCAGCACTCCTGTGTTTGGCGCGGGAACACCAGACCATCGTGCGGATGGAACAAAGCATCGGTGCGTTTGTGGTCCGTAACACTACGCTGGCCTCGCTCGCTCTGGAGGACCCACCGGAAAAAGAGATCATCGCCGACCTACAGGCTGCATACAGCATCAACCGTTACCGCACGGTGGAACACGATTCTGCTTTCGGTATCCGACAGATCGTGGATATGGCGTTGCGTGCACTCTCCCCCAGCATCAACGATACCACGACGGCCGTGATGTGCGTGGATTATCTGACGGCGATTCTGGCGCGACTTGCACCTCGGCAAATACCCTCCTCGCACCGCCACGAGGAAGGGGAACTGAGGGTGATCACCATCGGACCGACCTTTGAAGACTTGCTGGCCGAATCGTTCGATCAAATTCGAAGCAGCGCCAAAGGCAATATCGCCATCATGTTGCGGATTCTCGGGGCGCTTCAAACAATCGCCGGTCTGACGGCCAGCCCGGACCGGCGACGGGCGCTTCGCAATCAAATGCTATGGATCTCTGAACTGGCTGAACGCACCCTCGAGTCAGCGCATGACCGTGCGAGGATCGATACGCGGCTGGCGCGCGTGCGCAAAACGCTCGAAGCCGAACCTGCTTTGTGTGCAGGGAAAGAGAACTAAAAAGGAAAAGCACCATGCATTATGACCCTCATTTTTACGAATTTTACGGCTCACAGATGAATGCCGACACAATCAAGGCACTGGTACGCGTTTTCAGCAAAAGATTTTGCCGATGCTTATAAATCTCTCCCATGGATTTCCGTCTTTTTCAGTCCACTACGCCGTGCCATAGCCACAGCCGAACCTCTTTGCAATGCGATAGGAATACGAATGCAACTCAAAGAAGTGCTGAGGGAAATTGCTTACGGTCAATGGGAAGGGAAAATCCCTGAAGAGGTGAATCGCAAGTTTCATGATACCTATGTTCGCTGATTAGCCGATCCGGGGTGGAATGCTCCAACCGGAGGGGAAAGAGGTATCGATATTGCCAGGAGTAGTTCGTCTGCTCAAAAAAAATTACAATGGACACAGCGGTATTTGCTGCTATTTGAATAAAATAAGGATATCACGAGTTATGTCGGCATCGACATTAGATTATCCGCCTCCCATCAATATACTGAGGTTCATCCAAATGTTGAGGCTAAATAATTTATTTCAAAGCTTTTAGCTTTTATGTCTTTTTAATCTAATCACCTGTTATTAAACGTTGAATCTAAACTTCTGATTTTCCTTTGGTTATTGGCAGGCTATTTGCAATTATTATGGTGTGATTTTTTTAATCATATAAATGAAAAGATTGCGGCCGATATGTCCGGAAAAATTTTGCCAAAGATTGTAATACTGCCGGAACAATGGTTTCACAACCAATCATTTAACCACAAACTTATAAAGGAGTTCCCATTATGAAAAAAAGAAACATCGTTATCCACTTTTTAATGCTTCTTATGCTGATCGCAACCTTTGCAGCCTGTGCATCAACACGCACACATGAAAGTGCAGGTGAATATATTGACGATTCGGTCATCACTACCAAGGTAAAATCTCTGCTCGGAGCAGATGATTTTCTCAAGTCATTTCAGATCAGTGTCAAAACTTACCAGGGAACCGTTCAATTAAGCGGGTTCGTTAATTCTCAAAAGGCCGTCTATAAAGCGGGTGAAATCGTAAGGAGTGTAAATGGAGTCAAGTCAGTAAAGAATGATCTTATCGTGAAATAGGAGAAAAGTGAAAGATTCTGACTGAGAGAAGGCCAACTCTGCGGTTAAATAAAATGAAGAGATAAAAACAATAATGATTAGCAAAACCAGAACATGCTTTTACAGCAGTATGTTCTACTTTTATAGGTGAGGCAACAAAATGAAAAAATTACTTTTAGGAATAATACTTTTTCTGTTGATAATTGCAGTACCAATTACAACAATGGCGATGGGAAGGGTAGATGTAGGCGTCAGCATTCCTCTGCCTCCACCCCTCATATTTGCAGCTCCTCCGGAGGTGGTAGTAATACCTGAAACTTATGTCTATGCAGTCCCTGACATAGATGTGGATTTTTTTTTCTATAATGGCTGGTGGTGGCGTCCTTGGCAAGGGCGATGGTATCGCTCACAAAACTATAATTCAGGTTGGAGCTACTATCAACAGGTTCCATCTTTTTATAGAGGGATACCATCAGGCTGGAGGAATGACTACAGAGAGCATCGTTGGAAAGGACATCAATGGAACTACCAAAGAATACCCCACCAACAAGTCCAACGGAACTGGAACAACTGGGAAAAGAGCAAACATTGGGAGAAGCAAAATACCTGGGGTGTCCAGGACTTGAGGCCCGGAACTCAACACCGGGAACAAAATCGCGAGGTTCAACCTCAACACCGTGAGGCAGCTAGGCCACAACAATCGAGACAACAACCCCGTGAGGTCCAACAACAGCACTCACAACCACAATACCGGGAGACGCCGCAACAATCGAGACAACAATCCGGAAAGGTCCAACGGCAGAACTCACAGCAACAAGGCCGGAATGCGCCACAACAAGATAAATCTCAACACGGAAAACATGAAAGAGGGAATGAAGATAAACAGGACAGAAACTATAATAACGAACAATGGCAACGTAACTTTATACGGTAAAGCCGGCAACGCAGCCGAATTTGACTTGGCCACCAAACTCGCCAGAGACGTAAACGGTGTGGAGAGCGTAAATAACCGGATGACCATCAAAGTAGTCCGAGCCCAAGGCTAAAGTGACTTTATGATTACTACCGGCTGGCATAGTGATGCAATTACAGACGGTGGAAATTAAAAATCAAAAAGGAGGCTTACATGTTGTGGACGATCGCTGTAGTACTGATAATTTTGTGGCTGTTAGGACTGGTGAGTGGCTATACTATGGGTAGTTTTATTCATATTCTGCTGGTCATCGCCATTATAGTTGTACTGGTTAGAGTAATTCAGGGGCGGAGGCCCCTTTAGATAAAGGAGCCCAAACTTAATGCGGTTAATAATTATACATGAGGTAAAAAATGGCAAGAATAGCTATCGTAATATATTTACTGTTAATTGGATTAACCGGTAATGCAATTGCCGGGGATAATCAGGAATCATTTTACGCTAAGATTGGAAGAACAGTAATAAGACTCGAATATCTTACAGAAACATTAAAAGAGGGTAATGTTAAGTCTGTTACCGCTAGTAACCCGCAAGGAACGGGCTTCTTTATATTAAGCGGCAATAGTTTATTTCTGGTAACAGCCAGACATGTGGTGGATACCGATCATGATTTGCGTTCGCGTGTAAACATATTTAATGAAGTTACCAAAAAAAGCTCAATTCTCTTGCTGAGATTACCCAGGAAAAATTGGATTTTTCATCCGGATAACGGCAATGACAAAATCGACGCAGTTGACGTTGCAGTAATCAAATTGCCGATTCCGGTAATAGAAGGCGATTTTTCGAACAGTTTCGGAGCTTTTATATATGAAACGAATAATTTAAAAGATAATCAACTGCCGGTTAAAGATGCTTTGCCGCCGGAGCAAGTTGTGGCATTTGGTTTCCCGGGAGATACCGGCTTTAAATTAAGAGAACAAAGACCTATGGGTAGGTTCGGTATTATAGCAATGGTTACAGGTGAAGAATTTATAAAAATCGACAATAAGAAATTTGCAAATGGAAGATGCAGCTTGTTAGACATAAAAGCATTTCCCGGAAACAGCGGAAGTCCTGTAATGAGTGCTACGGGGAATATAAACCTGCTAGGAGTTTTGATAGCTTCCAACAGTTCGGACTTTGCATTAATAGAACCTGTATCAAGAATAAGAGAGATTATGGACATAGCAATAAAAACTCCAATACAAAACTATGATTATTGGTCAAAATATCAACTGAATCCCTAAAGTTTTATTGATAAATGTATATCCGCAGAAATTTGGGAATATATCTAATTCTGATATCTTCCCTTTTTGTTTTGCACCCATGGGTAGTTTTAGAGAGGTTTGAAAGATGAAGTTCAACATCAAGGCCCTTTTTGAGGACCTATCCAATATTTGGGCAAACCTTCGCGGCAACGATTTGTCACAAAAGCTTGCCTGTGTTGAGCCGCCGCTTCGAGAGGAGTTGTTCAGCGCCGATCAAATGGAGCAACATGGCAAGACACTCGCAAATTCACATATTTTAAGTTCCGGACACCCTCGGGATCGACTTCTGGGACGATTGGCCGAAAATGAGAGTATCCTTATAGACGTACATAATTTGCTTACAGAGGCGGTAAAAGCAAACCGTCGGATTACGCCTGCCGGGGAATGGCTGCTCGATAACTTCTATCTGATTGAAGAGCAGATTCGCACTGCCAGGAGGCATTTACCTAAAGGATATAGCCGGGAACTTCCCCGCCTGGTGAATGGCCCTTCGGCTGATCTGCCGCGCGTCTATGACATTGCGCTGGAAATGATCTCTCATGGCGATGGGCGGGTAGACCCTGAGATTCTCAGCAGATTTGCCAAAGCTTACCAGACTGCCACTACACTGAAGTTAGGCGAATTATGGGCAATACCCATTATGCTGCGTCTGGCACTGATCGAAAATCTTCGGCGTGTTACCGCCCGGATCGCTACTGATAGAATCGATCGCAATCTGGCCGATTATTGGGCAGACCAGATGACAGAAAGCGCTACGAAGGACCCTAAAAGCCTGATTCTGGTAATCGCAGACATGGCCCGATCGAACCCGCCGTTAGTTGGCTCGTTTATCGCGGAAATGACACGCCGGTTACAGGGGCAGGGTCCGGCTCTGTCATTACCACTTACCTGGTTTGAACAGCGGTTGTCCGAGTGCGGCCAGACAATCCGGCAACTTGTGCAGGCGGAAAACCAGCAACAGGCTGCGGATCAGGTTTCCATGAGTAACAGCATCGGCAGTCTTCGTTTTCTGGGCGCAATGGACTGGAAAGAATTCGTCGAGTCAATGAGCATTGTTGATCAGACTCTGCGCAATGATCCCACCGGCATATACAATAAAATGGATTTTTCTACCCGTGACCGTTACCGCCATGTAATTGAAAATATAGCAAAACACAGCCGCTTTTCCGAAAGGGAGGTGGCGAATAAAGCTATCGGGATGGCACAAAATGGTACGGACGGAAACAAAGGCGATGATCGCGCGTCACATGTCGGATTCTACCTGATCGACAAGGGATTGCTTCAACTTGAACAGGAGATGGAGGTACGCCTTTCCTTGTCTGAGCATCTGAAGAGATTGGGCCGCCGGTTTCCTTTACCCCTCTTTCTGGGTATAATCACGCTGCTGACAACAATCTTCGCAGGAAGCTTACTTATGAAGGAGGATGCCGGTATATTGCCTGGATGGGCAATAGTTCTGATCGGACTCATTTCGCTTCTGAGCGTAAGTCAGCTTGCCGTTGCTCTGACGAATTGGCTGGCCACTATACTGGCGACACCCCAAAGACTACCGCGCCTGGATTTTTCAAAAGGGATCCCACCGGAATTTCGTACTCTGACCGTAGTTCCAACAATGCTTATAAGCGCGCATAGCATAGAAGAACTGACAGAGTCTCTGGAAGTGCGATTTTTGGCAAATCGGGACGCCAACCTGCACTTTGGCCTGTTGACCGATTTTAGTGATGCACATGAAGAAACGCTTCCTGAAGACGAACCGCTTTTGCGGCTTGCCCGTCAGAAGATAGAAGCTTTGAATAACAAATACAGCCACCCTCAAGGTAACCCCTTCTTCCTTTTTCATCGCCCCCGTCGATGGAATTCTCATGATCGGATATGGATGGGTTATGAGCGCAAAAGGGGGAAACTATCGGAATTGAATGCTCTGTTGCGCGGCGAGGAAAATGCGGGGGATCGCTTTTCCCTCATCATTGGCAACACTTTGGTCTTGTCGAACGTGAAGTATGTGATCACCCTGGATATGGATACTCAACTGCCACGCGATGCGGCTTGGCAGTTTGTAGGCGCCATGGCGCACCCGCTGAATCGTTCGCAATATAACAAAAACAAGCAGCGTATTTGCGAAGGATACGGTATTCTCCAGCCACGTGTAGCTGAGAGCCTGCCAGGGATGAATCGCTCGCGGTATGCGGCAATGTGCGGAAACGAGCCAGGCATCGACCCCTATACGCGTACAGTTTCCGATGTTTACCAGGACCTGTTTGGCGAAGGCTCGTTTGTCGGTAAGGGGATATACGAGGTTGATGCCTTCGAGCAAACGCTTAAAGGACGTTTTCCCGAAAACCGGATTCTCAGCCATGATCTTTTAGAAGGTTGTTACGCGCGGTCGGGCCTGTTGAGTGATGTGATGGTCTATGAGGAATATCCGTCCAGCTATAATACGGATGTAACTCGCCGGCATCGCTGGATACGCGGTGATTGGCAGCTACTGCAATGGTTGCTGTCGGATGTTCCAAGCCCTGATGAACATCTTCAAAAGAATCAGCTCTCATGGCTGTCCCAATGGAAAATATTCGATAACCTGCGGCGCAGTCTCGTGCCTGCGGCATTGACAATCCTTTTGCTGCTGGGCTGGACGGTCTTGTCGGCGTCCTTGTTATGGACCCTATCGGTGCTCGGAATTATCCTGATCCCTTCTTTGATTGCCTCTCTCCTGCAAGCGATTCAGAAGCCAAGCGATGTGCATCTGGGCCGGCACCTTACTGCCAGCATTCACTTCATGGGCCGGCACATTGCTCAGGCTGTATTTACGCTCATCTGCCTTCCCTATGAGGCATTTTTCAGTCTCGATGCGATTTTGCGTACGTGCTGGAGGATGCTGATCACCCACAAACGGCTTCTTGAATGGAGCACGTCGAACGAACGTTATAGCAGTAACAATGCGAAGCTTGGTTCTTTTTGTCTGTCAATGTGGATTGCTCCGATTCTTGCTGGTGCAACAATTATCTATCTTACAATTTCTATGCCGACGACATTGGCAGTAGCCGGTCCTATACTGGGACTCTGGTTTATCTCCCCTGTTGTTGCCTGGTGGATCAGCCGACAGGTTGCTCATAGGGAAACAAGACTGACGGCTGACCAGACCACCTTTCTCCGGAAACTTTCCCGCAGGACATGGGCCTTTTTCGAAACCTTCGTTGGCCCCAAAGATCATTGGCTGCCCCCTGACAATTATCAGGAACACCCGGTTGCAGTAATTGCGCATCGCACGTCGCCGACCAACATGGGTCTATCGCTTCTTTCAAATTTGTCTGCCTACGACTTCGGCTATATCACGGCCGGACAACTTATCGAGCGCACGACAAATGCTCTCAATACGATGGAAGAATTGGAACGTCATCGTGGCCACTTCTATAACTGGTATGACACAAAATCCCTGCAACCGCTGCAACCTGCCTACATCTCGACCGTGGACAGCGGAAACCTTGCAGGCCACCTATTGACATTGCGGCAGGGTCTGCTCGCTCTACCTGATGACCCGATTATAGGACCGCGAGTGTTTGAAGGAATCAGAGACACTGTAAATATCATCGGGGACATGTATGGCAAAACTGCTTCAGGCCAACTCCTGCAACTTAATAAATTGCTGGAGTCGTCAATAGATTCCTCTCCAACCACGCTTGCGGCATTGCGCCTGTGCCTTGATGAGTTGGCAACATCTGTTGCGGAAATCATCACCGGTGTCAATGCTTTCAATGCAGAACCTGAAAGCCAGGCACATTGGTGGGTGCATGCCCTTGCCGGACAATGCCGGGCTGCCCTCGATGAGCTAATACTTTTTACGGCCTGGACATCATTGCCGGATTCGCCGGACAGGCTCAGCGAGATTCCTGATATTGATAAAATCCCAACGCTGCGCCAATTAGCCAACCTTGATACAGAGGCGCACTTGATCAGTCCCTACCTTGCGGAGGCAACCCGGAGCGCCGTTGCGAGGATTAGGACTATCGAAGAGCTGGCACAAAAAATCGACGAACTTTCCCGTATGAAATACGACTTTCTGTACGACGAGGCGTGCAATCTACTGGCTATAGGTTACAACGTTGGTGAACGTCGGCGGGATACAAGTTACTACGACCTGCTGGCTTCCGAAGCAAGATTTTGCAGTTTCATAGCAATTGCTCAGGGACATGTGCCGCAGGAGAGTTGGTTTGCCCTTGGGCGTTTGCTGACTACTGCCGGTAGAGAACAAATACTCCTTTCGTGGAGTGGCTCAATGTTCGAATACCTTATGCCGCTTTTGGTGATGCCAACCTACGAGCACACACTGCTAGACCAGACTTATAAGGCGGCGGTGGCCCGGCAGATAGAGTATGGGAAGAAACGAGGGGTGCCATGGGGCAGTTCTGAATCAGGGTACAACGCAACCGATGTTCAACTTAATTACCAGTATCGCGCATTTGGCATACCCGGCTTAGGTATCAAGCGTGGGCTCGCAGATGATCTGGTTATTGCACCCTATGCCACGGCGTTGGCGCTGATGGTTGCACCCAAAGAGGCGTGCCTGAATCTTGAGCGACTTGCAGCTGAGAACTTTATCGGTGAATACGGCTTCTATGAAGCAATCGACTATACTCCTTCACGTTTACCGCGCGGACAATCAAGCGCCGTGGTAAAGTCCTTCATGGCACATCATCTGGGCATGAGCTTTCTTTCTCTGGCTTATGTGCTTTTAGACCGCCCGATGCAGAAGCGATTTGAGTCGGAACCCATGTTCCAGGCAACCATGCTGTTGCTTCAGGAGAGAATTCCCAAAGCTACTACGTTTTTTGTTCACTCTGCCGAGCTCTCCGACAGCCATACAGATTTACTGGACGCACAAGCGCCGATACGCGTCTTCGGCAGTCCAAACACGCCAAAACCGGAAGTACACCTGTTGTCAAACGGCAGATATCACACAATGGTCACTAACGCCGGCGGCGGGTATAGCCGCTGGAAAGATATGGCCGTAACACGCTGGCGTGAAGATACTACCTGTGATAATTGGGGCTCCTTCTGTTACATCCGCGACATGGAAAGCGGAGAATTCTGGTCAACGGCTTATCAACCGGCGCTCAAACAAGCGGATAAGTATGAAACGATATTTTCGGAGGCAAAAGCTGAGTTCCGTTGTAGCTATCATGACATTGATATGCATACGGAAATTGCAGTTTCGCCTGAAGATGATATCGAGCTGCGCCGTATCACAATCATCAACCGTTCCGGAAAACGCAGATCCATAGATGTTACGAGTTATGCAGAGGTTGTCCTTGCCTCAGCGGCCTCAGATACATTGCATCCGGCGTTTAGTAATCTTTTTGTTCAGACCGAAATTCTTATGAGACAACGGGCGATTCTCTGCACGCGCCGGCCCAGATCCCAGGGCGAGAACGTTCCATGGATGTTTCACTTGATGGCTGTTCATGGCGCTAAGATAGGAGAAATTTCTTATGAGACTGACCGCTTGCGGTTTATTGGCCGCGGAAATACGGTTGCAAACCCTCAAGCAATGGGTGATGCATCACCCCTCTCGGGCAGTGATGGCTCCGTGCTGGATCCGATCGTTTCGATCCGTTATCAA
This sequence comes from Pseudomonadota bacterium, assembly GCA_018817425.1. NCBI lineage: Bacteria > Pseudomonadati > Pseudomonadota > Pseudomonadota bacterium. The sequence goes on along the minus strand of JAHITX010000088.1, from coordinate 26,357 downwards.
ATCACACTCGATGCTGAAGAAACGGTAACGGTCAATATTGTCTCAGGCATTGGTGAAACTCGCGAAATAGCCTTAAGTCTGGTCAAGAAATACCAGGACCGGCGTCTTGCGGATAGGGTTTTCGATCTGGCATGGACACACAGCGATATCTTTTTGCGACAGATCAATGCCACGGAGGGCGAAGCGCAGATCTATGGACATCTCGCCGGTTCGGTGATCTATGCCAATGCTTCCCTGCGCGCCGACGCAAGTGTTATTATCAAGAATAACCGTGGGCAATCCGGCCTATGGGGCTACGCTATTTCAGGTGATTTACCGATCATACTCCTGCGGATTCAAGATCCGGCAAATATTGAACTGGTGCGTCAACTTATACAAGCACATACATACTGGCGCTTAAAAGGCTTGGCTGTAGACCTGGTGATCTGGAACGAGGATCACGCCGGTTACAGGCAACAACTCCATGAACAAATCATGGGGCTCATCGCCGAAGGCGCCGGAGCCCATTTGACAGATCAACCGGGCGGCATTTTCGTAAGGCCCGCGGACCAGATATCGAGCGAGGAACGCATCCTGCTCCAAACAGTCGCCCGTGCAATAGTCACCGACAGCAGGGGTATGCTGGCTGACCAGATTAACCGGAGAAACCTTGTGGCATCCATGGTACCAAGCCTCACACAGACGCGGACTCACCGTGATGCTTCCCCCCAGGCAGTTTCGGCTATGCCTCGCCATGATTTGCTGTTTTTCAACGGATTTGGAGGATTTACCCCTGACGGCCATGAGTACATCATTACGACTACGCGTGATCAGGTTACACCGGCACCATGGGTGAATGTACTGGCGAATCCGCACTTTGGAACCGTCGTCTCGGAGAGTGGCTCTGCCTATACCTGGGCTGAGAATGCCCACGAATTTCGTCTCACTCCCTGGTACAATGATTCCGTGAGTGATGCAAGCGGGGAAGCGTTCTACCTACGTGATGAAGAGCGCGGCCATTTCTGGTCCCCCATGCCGCTGCCAACCCGTGGGCTGACGCCTTATGTTACACGGCACGGATTCGGCTACACCGTCTTTGAGCACACAGAACGTGGCATCTGTTCCGAGGTTTGGATTTATGTGGACTTGGACGCATCAATCAAGTTTACAGTCTTAAAGGTGAGAAACGAGTCAGAAAGATCACGCCGGCTTTCCGCTACCGGATTTGTTGAATGGGTTCTGGGAGATCTGCGACCCAAATCGACCATGCATGTAATAACCGAAATTGACCCTAACAGCGGAGCGCTCTTCGCGCGGAATCCTTACAATACTGAATTCCCCGACCGTACCGCCTTTTTCGATGTGGACGAAGCGACCCGGACGGTAAGTGGTGACCGGACTGAATTTATCGGACGCAATGGTAGGCTTGCCAGTCCGGCCGCTATGACCCGAGTGCGACTTTCCAACAGGGTGGGAGCTGCAATGGATCCCTGTGCTGCGGTTCAGGTTTACTTCGAGCTGGCAGCCGGACAGGAGCGTGAAATAGTATTCAGGCTTGGTGTAGGGCAAAATGCCGAGGACGCCGGTAACATAGTCCGTCGTTTCCGGGGAACTGCTGCTGCACGCCAGGCGCTCGAATCGGTCTGGCAATACTGGCAACACACGCTCGGTGCTGTAAACGTGGAGACACCTGACCAGTCTCTCAACATGTTGACCAATGGCTGGCTTTTGTACCAGACTATAGTATGCCGGCTATGGGCACGCAGCGGCTACTACCAGTCCGGTGGCGCCTTCGGTTTTCGCGATCAGCTACAGGATGTTATGGCACTCATCCACACTGAACCCCGCCTCGTCCGTGAGCACCTCCTTCTTGCCGCAGGCCGTCAATTCTTTGAGGGAGATGTGCAGCACTGGTGGCATCCTCCTGTTGGCCGCGGGGTGCGCACACAATGTTCTGATGATTACCTCTGGCTGCCGTTGGCCATGTGCCGCTACGTTAGGAGCACTGGAGATTACGGTGTGCTGGATGAGACCATCCACTTTCTTCAGGGCCGCCCGATAAACACAAAAGAGGATTCCTATTACGATTTGCCCGGCCGGTCTCAGGAATCAGCCGGTTTGTACGAACATTGCGTAAAAGCCATATTGAGAGGTCTCAACTACGGCAAGCACGGATTGCCGCTCATGGGCTCCTGCGACTGGAACGATGGCATGAACATGGTAGGTATAGAGGGGAAAGGCGAAAGCATATGGCTTGGTTTTTTCCTGTATGCTGTGCTTATGCAATTTACAGAGGTTGCCCGCAGGCGTGGCGATCTATCCTTCGCCGAACGCTGCGAAGCAGAGTCGGCTCTCTTGCGTCTGAATATTGAGCAACATGGCTGGGATGGTGGATGGTACCGACGCGCTTACTTTGATGACGGCTCGCCTCTTGGATCGGCGAGTAATCCTGAATGCCGGATTGATTCGATTGCGCAAAGCTGGTCTGTTCTTTCCGGCGCCGGTGATGCCGAACGTGCGCGCATTGCCATGGAAGCGGCGGATCAACATCTTATCAACAGGGACCAGGCGCTGATCCAACTCCTGGACCCGCCATTTGACAAGTCCGATTTAAATCCAGGCTATATAAAGGGATACGTCCCCGGTGTACGTGAGAATGGCGGGCAATACACTCATGGGGCAATCTGGTTGGCGATGGCCTTCGCTAAATTGGGTGATAGCCAGCGTGCCTGGGAACTGATGGGAATGATCAATCCGGTGAACCACGCAAACTCTCCTGAATCGGTTGCAACATACAAAGTCGAACCCTATGTTGTTGCGGCTGATGTTTATGCAGTCTCACCTCACACCGGCCGTGGCGGATGGACGTGGTACACCGGTTCGGCAGGCTGGATGTACCGGCTGATCGTGGAATCACTTCTGGGTTTGAAACTGGAAGTGGATAAGCTGAGTATCAAACCGCTTTTTCCTGCGGATTGGGAGGGCTTCACTTTACATTACCGGTATCGGGAAACCGTCTACCACATTGCAGTTCTGCGCACGCAGCCTGACGACAACACACCGAGTGTGATCGTCGACGGCGCCACGCAACAGGATAAAACAATTACCCTTATTGACGACCATCAGGAACACTCGGTAGAGGTGAGAGTGACTACCAACGAAATTGATTGACTTGAGAGCCAGATAAATAAGCTGTCTGGCTCTCTTTAAATATATCCATCAGCATATAGATATTCCACCAAATATTGAGACCAAATAACTTGTTTCATACTTTCCAGCTCTTTTCTTTTATTAGCTTAATATGCTGTTATCTTTTGCTTAGCCAACTCATTTTACTTATCGTCAGCCATTGGCAGACTATTTGCAATGTTAATTAAATCGGAACATTTTGAAAGTGGCTCACTCTTCTTATATATTTTTTGAGCCAGTTTCAAAACGCCCCATTTTGGCCGATCTTAAGCGTTGGGCTCAAATTTCAATCCTCGAAATACTCAATGTATTCCTTTGGTTGAAATTTTCGCCCGCCTTGAGCTTGACCAAACTGAAACGTTTTGAAAGTGGCTCCTTTGCTTTAAATTATTTCCAGCCGTATTTTTTGAAAGTTAAGAAAGAATTTAAATCGTGGGCTTAATTCAGGGTAATCTATGCTCAGTCAGAAAAAGGTTTATATCAGCGTTGTTTATCTTATCTTTTTTTCTTTGCTGCTTTTTGTTCCGGCGCAAATTATTGCTCAGGAAAAATCTAAAGGGCTTAGTATCATTGATGCCATCAAAACGACTCTCTCCCATCAACCTTCCATAAAAATTCAAGAAGAGGAAGTGCAAATCAGCAAAGGGGCGCTGCAACAAACTCAGGGACAGTTCGACCCGACCTTAATAACTGATATTAATCGTACCCGCAACAACACACCTCTGACAGCCGCAGACAGGGTGTTATACAGGCGTTCAAAAGATGTGGAAAATCTGACCACATATACGATGAGCTTGAGCAAACAGCTTAGAAACGGCATCACCATAAAACCAAATCTGCAGATGACTCGCAACGATGATCTGAGTTTTGGCGCTCGAACCACAAATAAAAGCAGTGTCAATTTCGCCTTGATTTTCCCCCTTCTCAAGGGTAGCGGCAAAGAAGCCGCAGGGGCTGAAGAGATGTCGGCTAAAATCCGGCTTCAAGCTTCTGAAATGGATCTTAGTCACACGGTCTCAGCATCCGTGCTGGAAACGGGAAATGCTTACTGGACACTTTTAGCGGCCTTTATGAATCTCAAAATCCTCAAAGAGACGGAATCCAGGGCGCAACAACTGTTAGAAGATGTTGAAAAACTTGTAGAAGCTGATGAGCGGCCATCTTCTGATCTTGACCAGCTCAGGGCAAGTCTGGCTTCAAAAACAGGCAATCGAATACAAGGAGAACAAAATCTGTATGAAAACTATCAGCGATTAGGCATTGCTATGGGGCTTCAATACAGCAAGATTATTGAGCTTCCCACTCCTGCTGATGTTTTTCCTGAACTTCTGTCTGAAAAGAAACTTTCAATTATAAACCAGAGAGAAGAATTTTTTCAGATATCAACTGAAAAACGCGCCGATCTGATAGCGTTAAAAAAGTTGCAGGAATCCGCCGGGATACTGCTCTCGGCCGCCAGACTAAATATGCGGCCTCAACTGGATCTTTCTTTGAGCTTGGGCTATCAAGGACTTGAAGAAAGTGACAGCGAATCAGGGTATTATGATGCTTTTCAGGAAAACATAAGCGGTTTGAACGGCTCAGCCATGATCAGTTTAGTTTATCCTTTCGGGAACAATGCGCCTAAGGGGCTTTATTATCAGAGAAAATCTTCCTATCAACAGGCGCGTATTCGATCAACTGACCTGGAGAGAAATATCCATTCCGATGTTGCCATAGCCATAAATGCTCTCATACAAAGGACAAAGGAACTTCAGGAATCACAAAAATCAGTTGCCAGCTATAAAAAGGCTCTGAAAAACGAAAAATTAAAACTTAAGATGGGGCTATCCACAGTAATCGATGTCGTGGAAATTGAGGATAGGTATAGAAATGCCCTGTTAGCCGATGTTGTTTCTCATAGGCAATATGCAGGCGCTCTGCTGCAACTTCGTTTTGCAACAGGAACACTGCTGCATGAGTACAATGGGGAGTATACTATCACTATGGAACAACTGGCGGAAATTCCCGATTACAAGCAGAACCGTTAGAACAAATTGAGGAGGATCACAGGCCATGGCCGATCAAATCTTTCGTAAAGTTGCCCTGGAGAGGTTATCCTCTCCTGAGCAACTCGATCAGTTGATGAGGATCACCACTCCAAAGGGCTGGGTTGCTCTCATCGCCGCGATGGGACTCCTGGCCTGTGCAATCTTCTGGGGGTTCTGGGGAACCATTCCGGATAAAGTGGCAGGCCAGGGAATTTTAATGAAATCAGGAGGCGTATTTAAAATCGTTTCCAATAGCGCAGGCCGTGTACAAAACCTTTATTTTAGTGTGGATGATATAATTCACAGTGGTCAGATCGTTGCCCGCCTGGAACAGCCCGAAATTTTAGACCGGATAAAATCGGCCAGGGCTGTTTTACAGGAGCTTTTGGGCGAACGTGAGCAAATTGCAGTTTTTGGATCAAATGAAATGAAACTTGAAAGAGAGTCCATGTCAAATCAGAAGGCTAATCTGAACCGCACCATAGCCACCCTGAAAGTCCGCATTAAATACCTGGAAAATAAAATTGAGAGCCAGAAAGTCATTATGGACATGGGCCTGATTACAAAGCAACAGATGATGGACACACAGGAAGAATTAAATAATACACGGCAACAGAACAGGGAAAACCTCAACAAACTGCAACAGATCTCTATCAGAAAGCTGCAACTCAAAAACCAGCAGGAAAAAGATCTAAGAGCCATGGAACAGAAAATAAGCGAGGCGAGAAGAAACATTGATCAGTTACAAAATGATCTGAATGATACTTCTAAAGTCGTCAGTCCCTATACGGGGCGCATCCTGGAAATTGCTGTTGATGAAGGTTCCGTTGTCGGTAAAGGCATACCGCTTATCAGTATTGAACTCATTGGAAAAAATATCAAGAATCTGGAAGCCGTCTTGTACTTTCCCCCAAGGCAGGGAAAAAAGATTCGGCTTGGCATGGCTGCACAGATTTCTCCATCCACCGTTAAACAGGAAAAATACGGCTTCATACGGGGAATGGTAACTTATGTTTCAGAGTTTCCTTCTACACATCAGGGTATGATGAGAGATCTTCAAAACGAAGCGCTGGTACAAAATCTCTCTCAGGGAGGAGCGCCCATAGAAGTACGCGCGGATCTGATTCCTGATCCACGAACTCCCAGCGGCTATAAATGGTCTTCCTCTAATGGGCCTCCCATCAAGGTCAATACGGGAACACTCTGTTATTCATCGGTTACCATTTCCGAACAACGTCCCGTTAGCCTGATCGTTCCCATGTTCAAAAAAAGCTTCCTCGGTGTGGGTAAGGAGTAAGCTATAAAGGATATTCTTTAATGGACGAACCGAAAAAAGTATGGAGCAACAAGCGGGTCAAAACACCGACGGTTCTTCAGATGGAGGCTGTGGAGTGTGGTGCGGCATCCCTTGCCATGATTTTAGCCTATTTTCATCGCTTTGTTCCTCTTGAAAAGCTGAGAATTGAGTGCGGCATCTCGCGTGACGGCAGCAAGGCAAGTAACATCCTTAAGGCGGCGCGAAAATACGGTTTCGAGGCCAAAGGATATAAAAAGGAACCGGACGGGCTTAGGGAATTTGAGCTTCCAATGATCGTTTTCTGGAATTTCAACCACTTTGTTGTTCTTGAAGGGATTAAAAACGGTCGCGCTTTTTTGAATGATCCTGCCGTAGGCCCCAGAGTGATTTCTGTAGAAGAATTCGATCAATCTTTTACCGGGGTTGTCCTGGTTTTTAAACCAACAGAAGACTTCCAAAAGGGGGGTGAGAAAAAAAGCCTCTTCCGCGCCCTTCGTCAACGTTTTGTCGGCACCAAATCAGCACTCACCTATGTGGTTCTTGCCGGTCTTTTTCTTGTAATTCCAGGGCTCGTGATTCCGATATTTTCCAAGATCTTTGTGGATAATGTTCTGGTCGACGGCATGGAGGGCTGGCTGAGGCCATTACTGCTGGCAATGGGATTAACCGCCCTTATTCGGGGCGGTCTGACATGGCTTCAGGAGTACTACCTCCTTAGGTTTGAAACCAAGCTTGCACTTACCTCTTCCAGCAAATTTTTCCGGCATGTATTCAGATTACCGGTTGAATTTTTTGCCCAGCGATTCGGGGGAGAGGTAGGCGACCGTGTATTGCTCAATGACAAGGTGGCTCACTTACTTTCAGGGGAGTTGGCGACAAATATCATTAATCTTGCCATGATTATGTTTTATGCCATCCTGATGTTACAATACGACATAGTGCTTACCCTTGTAGGTATCTTTATCGCCCTCTTGAATCTTGCCGTTTTGAAATATGTATCCCGAAAACGAACGGACCTTAATATGCGTTTGCAGCAGGAGGCGGGTAAGATGATTGGAACCGCGATGAACGGCCTCCAAATGATCGAAACACTGAAAGCCACCGGTTCAGAATCTGATTTTTTCTCCCAGTGGTCCGGATATCAGGCCAAGGTACTGAATGCGCAACAGCAGTTAGCCGTTTCCAGCCAACTCCTTTCGCTGGTTCCGCCATTTCTTGCAAGTCTGAATACGGTAGTAATTCTGGGTATCGGGGGCGCGCGTGTTATGGACGGTTATTTGAGCATGGGTATGCTGGTCGCCTTTCAAAGCCTCATGAGCAGCTTTATGCAGCCTGTAAATCATATGGTCAATTTAGGCAGTACACTTCAGGAAACCCAGGCCGATATGAATCGGTTAGATGATGTCCAGAGTTATCCCGTAGACAATCGCTTTAGCATTGAGCAAGGTCTCCCCCCAAACTTTTCAGATCAGGAATCGAAACAAGAGGATTCATCGGCCGTAAAACTATCCGGTAATCTGAGTCTCAATAATATTACTTACGGTTACAGCCGCATGGCTCCACCATTAATAGAAAATTTCAGCATGAACCTGAAACCCGGAATGCGGGTAGCTTTGGTTGGAGGTTCCGGGTCCGGCAAATCAACCATTGCAAAGCTCATTACCGGACTTTATGAATCCTGGGAAGGTGAAATCCTTTTTGATGGCAAAAAAATGAATGAAATACCGCGGGATATATTCTGCAATTCATTAGCCATGGTTGATCAGGATATCTTTATGTTTGAAGAGTCAATTAGTTCCAACCTGGCCATGTGGGATGAATCCATTCCGGAATCCACAATCATCCATGCTGCAAAAGATGCCTGTATCCATCCGGATATTGCTATGCGCGCGGGGGGATATTCGAGCAATGTTGAAGAGGGAGGAAATAACTTCAGCGGTGGACAACGCCAGAGACTGGAAATAGCCAGGGCACTGGTTAATAATCCGACAATCCTTGTCCTGGATGAAGCCACCAGCGCCCTTGATCCCCACACAGAGAAAATCGTTGATGACAATCTCAGGCGTCGGGGATGTACCTGTATTATTGTGGCACATCGTTTAAGCACAATCAGAGATTGTGATGAAATAATCGTTCTTGACCAGGGGAAGGTCTTACAAAGAGGCACCCATGAAGAGATGCGCAATGCCGAGGGGCCTTACGCTGAATTAATCGGGGAACAATAAGTTTCTCGACATATTAACCAAGTGGGAAATTAAATAATTTGAAAGAGAACCTCGACATATTTTTAAAAGAAGGCACCCCCTTCGAAACAAGAGGTAACCGGCCTCTTCTTCTTGCCGATATTGAAAAGGTCTTTATTGTCCTTTCCGGTCAGGTGGATGTGTTTTCCGTTCGGACAGACAAGGGAGATGCCGTCGGCCCCCGCATTCATCTTTTTCGGGCTAAAAAGGGAGAGGCTCTGTTTGGGATGAATGTGGACCAGCTTGGTCAGGCCACATCCCTGATGGCTGTGGGTGGTCCTGGGACATCACTGGTAGCATGTGCAAGATCAAGATTTATTGAACTCGCCATTGATCCGGAACACAGTAAAACGATCAAAAACCTTGTCGCAATGTGGATTGACGGACTTTCGTCAGGAATCCGCGATGACAATATTTTCCCACGAAACTTCAAAAATATAGAAATCGGGGCTCAGATATCGGATAAGGATGGAAGTACTTTCAGTACGCCGGATGAGACCATTTGGGTCAGTCTTATAGAAGGCAAACTCCGATTGATGGGCCGGGAAGACTGGCCCGAAATTCCAGACAAAAGCTTTTTCCCCTTATCCACAAAGGCATGGCTCGTCACATCCGGTGAAACACTTTTTAATGTGATTGATATGTCGTCCTTTCTTTTAGAAGATCCCCAATGCCACGCGCTTGAAGCCTTCCATCAATTTGTTTTGAAATGCATTGATATTAACAGAGGCCGAACTGAAATTGCTGAACAGGAGCGTCTCCGGAAAAAAGGCGAATCCGACCGTTACAATCTGATGAGTTCCTTTTCCCGCCTTGGGGATATTCTTGAGACAAAAAAGGAAAAAACCGTACCAAGGAGGGGAGAAGAGGAAGCATTGCTATCCGCCTGTGAGATGGTTGGTAATGCCCTCAATATTAAGGTGCGATCACCCTCGGGTCCGGAGGAGGAAAGCCGGAAAACCTCACTGGAAGATATTGCCAGAACTTCCGGTTTTCGTATCCGCAGCGTCATTTTACGAGATACCTGGTGGCGTTTCGACCACGGTCCCCTGCTCGCATTTATAAACGAAGGGAAACAGCCGGTAGCATTGATTCCCATCTCGCCAAGAAAATATCATCTCCATGATCCGGTCAAGGGAACCCAAATTAAAGTAACTTCCCAGATGGCGGATACCCTGGATTCAGAGGCCTTCTGCTTTTACAGACCATTTCCGGAACGACCTCTCACAGGAGCCGACCTGTTGAAGTTCGGATTTCATGGATGTTCAGGAACCTTGGCAACAGTTGTTTCCATGGGAATCATCGGCGCTCTTCTCGGCCTGCTCACACCGATCATGACCGGCATCATCTTCGGCACGATTATACCCGAAGCCGCTCGAGGCCAGCTCATGCAGATCTCCATCATTCTGGCAACATCTGCGGTAGCGACCGTCATGTTCAATGTTACCAAGGGAATCGCTCTTTTGCGCATAGAGGGAATAATGGATTCAACCGTTCAAACGGCGCTCTGGGATCGACTCATAGCCTTGCCCGTACCATTTTTTCGCAATTACACCGCAGGAGATCTGGCGAAAAGGGCGATGGGAATCAACCAGATAAGGCAGATTCTTTCAGGTGTTACCGTAAACGCCATACTGGCCTGTCTTTTTTCTGCTTTTAATCTGGTACTCCTTTTCTATTACGATTGGAAGCTAGCCATAATTGGGGTTGGATTATCCGTTTTCAGCATTCTTTCCACTGTTTTTGCAAGTTATCTGATTGTAAATTATCAAAGACAAATGACTGAAATTGAAGGTAAAATATCAGGCATGGTTTTGCAGTTTATTACAGGTATTGCCAAGCTTAGGGTTTCCGGCACAGAAGATCGTGCTTTTGCCGAGTGGACACGAAATTTCGCTGAGAAAAAAAAATTCGCCTACAAGGCGGGCATGATTCAAAACGTTGTAACTTCCTTTAATGCCGTCTTCCCCTTAGTAGCCTCAATGGCCATCTTTGCATGGGTAATCTGGAAATCAAACGAAGGCGGATTGAGCACGGGTAATTTTCTGGCATTCAATGCCGCTTACGGTAATTTCCAGGCGGCCATGCTGCAGATGGCTGCATCCATCACGACCTCTTTAAACATAATCCCTCTTTATGAGAGGATAAAGCCCATAATTGAAAACGTACCGGAGTCTGATGAAACGAAGGCCAAACCCGGTGAGTTGGCCGGTGAGATTGAAGTCAGTAATATATATTTTCGTTATAACCCGGATGGCCCGCTCATATTGAAAGATGTTTCCATGCAGATTTCACCGGGAGAGTTTATCGCACTCGTTGGAGGGTCAGGATCAGGGAAATCAACCCTGTTAAGGCTTTTGCTCGGCTTTGATACCCAGGAAGCAGGCACCATTTATTACGACGGTAAAGATTTGGAATCCATTGATATCCGCGAAGTCAGGCGCCAGATGGGTGTCGTGCTTCAAAATGCTAAAGTAATGCCGGGTGATATTTTTAAAAATATTGTCGGAACCTCCAACCTGACTCTTGATGATGCCTGGACAGCGGCCAGGATGGTGGGCGTTGATAAAGACATTGAAGCCATGCCCATGGGTATGCATACGGTTGTCAGCGCAGGCGGAGGCACACTATCCGGAGGCCAGAGACAAAGATTGATCATAGCCAGGGCAATTGTCAGAAGACCCAGGATTCTTTTTTTTGATGAAGCTACCAGTGCACTGGACAACCACACTCAGGCGATCGTAAGCCGCAGCCTTGAGAAGCTTCAGGTAACCCGTGTGGTAATCGCACACCGGCTCAGCACGATTATCAACGCTGACCGGATTTTTGTCCTTCAGCACGGTGAAATTCTGGAAACGGGAACCTATGACGAACTCATGGCCCTTGAAGGGTTTTTCGCTGATCTGGCAAAAAGGCAGCTCGCATAGTTTTCTTATTATACTCTCATTATACCGTCTCTTTATTTGATGGAATAAAGATTTCATGAGAGTCAGCAGCAGGAGGCACTATCGTGAAAATAAAACTTATCGGCTCGGCAATTCTTTTTTTAGTAATGATGGCCTGCACTCAGGCGGATAACCTTGCTGAGGAACGGGCTCGCCGTGCCGATAAATCAACCGGCGATATTATCATTGGAGCCGCTGCACCATGGTCCGAACTACAGGATGGTTTATGGGATGGGATAGAATTCGCCGTTAAGGAAATTAACAGTAGCGGGGGTGTACTCGGTCGAAAAATACAGGTGATCAAGAAAGATGATAAAGCTGCCGTATCCGCGGGTCAGATCGTGGCCCAGCAATTCGCGGAAAACAAGGATATCATAGCAGTCATAGGGCACTATAATTCCTATGTATCCATACCGGCATCAGTTATTTACGAGTATTACGGCCTTATCATGCTGTCTCCCAGCTCCACAAGCCCCAAATTAACCCAGCAGGGTTTTAAGCTTGTTTTTCGGAACATCCCGAGCGATGCCGTTTTCGGCAGCGAACTGGCCGATTTCTGTGCAAAGCGTGGCTATAAAAACATGATGATTTATCATTCCAATAACGAGTATGGCCAGGGATTGGCCAATGCTTTTGAGATGCAGGCGGAACAAACCGGAATAGCCATTCTTGATCGAATAGATTATGATTCTTTGAGCGGTTCAAGAACTTTCAGAAAGGATTTATTATATTGGAAAGAAAATTTCCATTTTGATGCCATTTTCCTGGCCGGTGTCACACCCCAAGTAGCCCTTTTTCTGATAGAGGCGAGAAAACTGGGCATCATGGTTCCCATTATCGGCAGTGATGGGCTGGATACACCCGAATTGGTTGATATCGCCGGGGAGAGCGCTGAAAACACCTTTGTGGGCTCAGTTTTCCATACGGAAATTCCAATAGAAAAAGCCCGGAATTTTATCCGAAAATTTTCAGAAATATACAAAGTAAACCCCGACTCTTCTGCCGCTCAAGGATATGATACCGTGTACCTGCTTGCATACGCCATTGAAAAGGCAAATTCTACCGTTCCCCGAAAGCTTGCCGATGAGCTTCACGCACTAAAAAAATGGGAGGGTGTCACAGGGTCTCACACCTTTGCCCAAAACGGCGATATCGTGGACATGGATATCTCCATAAAAATTGTTAAAAACGGACGTTTCGAATATGTCACCAGCCAATAAAACAGACTCTTTCGCCAAAAGCCGTGTCCATTTTCGGTCTTTTGTACTCACATCATTGGGAGCAACACCCAATGAGAGAGATGAACTCATAGAATATAACGAGAACCTGTTTGACCACAGCAGTTTGACACCACCTCTTAACCTGCCCCTGCCTGATAAACCTCATATTGTAGCCTGGGAAGAGTATCTGTCATCTGCCGACGGCAAAGGCATATTCGATTCCCTGAAAATCCCGCTGGTACAGCTCTGGTTTCCCATTCAAAAGGGAATCAGCAAAGAGGAATTCTATAAATCCGTCACAAATAAGGGCATCCATCCTGAAGAAATCTCACAGGCAACCGGCCTGAAGTTAAAAAGACCTGAAGACCTCAGATTGAACCTGCACCAAACGGCGGCCGGACAAGTGCCCATCATTATCACGGCTGCCAGAGAAGATTTTGTAGCCCTTGTTCAGGCCCTCACCGAAAAAAATGAGCCTGCCCCTATCCCCGAATCCATGGGCGCAATCATGATAGCCGGATACAATAACTGGGACAGGGTTGGCAGGTATCGCAAAAGATGGGAAGCTGATAAACCTTTCGATTTTTCCGGAGAAAGCTGGAATGAAGAATTTAAACGTCTCGTTTTGCAAAAGGATCTTTATCAGGACCGGTTTATCATCATTAGCGACGGCCATTACAGCGGCATACCGGCCAAAGCAATGGGGCTATCCGAAGAAGACTGGATACGTTTATCGATTATAATCCGGCGTGACCATGAGTGCGCCCACTACTTCACACGGCACGTTCTCTCTTCCATGCGCAGCCGGTTGTTAGACGAATTGATCGCCGACTACATGGGAATTACAGCGGCGATAGGGCACTTTCGGGCAGACTGGTTCCTTTGCTTCCTCGGTCTGGAAAATTTTCCCGAGTACCGGAAAGGGGGCAGAATTGAAAATTACCTGGGGTCCCCGCCACTATCGGACGGCGCTTTTAAAATACTCCAGAAACTTGCAAAATATGCGGCTGAAAATTTAGAGCACTTTGACAGGGCATTTATGCATGGATCTGACAATGTTAATCACAGAACCGATATTTTTCTGGCACTGACTTTACTGACTCTTGAAGAGCTGGCCTCAAACGATGCTCCTGTATATCTCCAAAAGGCCCTTAAAACATCAAACCTGTAGAAATGAAAAGGAGGTGATAATAATCTAAACATAATTAGAGCTCTTACACCCACTGTTGCTCCTTGTGACGATCTTATGGATGCAACGCAAATATCAACATCAAAAAAAAGGAAAATAAAAATGAGCGCAGAAGAAATCAAAAGATTCCAAACCGAAGCAAATAAAAACAAGGCGCTTCAAAAGGAACTTGTGGAAGTCGGCAGTGACCTGGCTAAAATTGTCGAACGTGCCAATAAACACGGCTATAAATTCACACAGAAAGAGCTTCAAGCCGCAATCGATGCCAAAAAAACAAGCCAGGCAGACGGCGCGCTGGGTGATGACGATCTCGAAAAGGTAGCAGGCGGCGCCGTTGTATCAGTACTAGCCGGTGCAGCGATATAGACTCTATCACCGTATTGCAATAATCGGAATCAATAACAATAAAATGGAGATCTGATATGAGCAAAGAAGAAATCAAGAGGTTTCAGAAAGAAATCAAGGGGAAGAAGAGCCTTCAGGATGAAATAACTGCTGTAGGTTCGGATATGGACAAAATCGTATCTATTGCAAATAAAAATGGCTATAAATTCAGCAAAGATGAGTTGACGAAATTTGCTGAAGAGGCCAAGAGCCAGTTAAGTGATGATGATCTCGAAAAGGTAGCAGGCGGCGCCGGTAATGCCACAGCCGTTACGGTCACAGGTGTTGTCGTTACGGTCTGCGTAGGAGTTATTTGATCACTGCCGTTATTATGGATTAATAGGATAGCGGGATTACCATTTGATGGTAATCCCGCTCTGCTCTATGGCGGGTAGTAAATTGTCTTTTTTTGAGAGGAATAATGGTATCCAATAAAATAAATGAGTCAGTTTTTAAACTGTTTCGAGATAAATTATCAGCTTTAAGCGAGGTTGAATTAAAAACCATTGCGCATACCAAGCGCCTTATCGAACGCATTTATGGCGATAGTGAATTTCTTGATGCTTTAAGAAAGCACCCTGACAGAGGAAAGGAATTTGCCCGCGGATGCGGGGCGGATATTGACCCTCAGGACCTGGCATCCGTATGGGACCGAAGCGATCCCCTCCCGCTTCTTGCCGAAGATATGGGGGACAGTCCGCTTGCCAAAATGTGGGCACAATGGACCTCGGGAATCTGTAATGCAAACGAACTTATGCGGTCACATGGCGATACTCCGGAAAAACAGCCGCGCTTTCATGCCTGGCGGCAGCGTCAAAGCAAAAGGTGTGAGAGCGAACTGGGAGGACATTCCAAAATATTCAGTTATCCTCTTTTTGCCTTTGAATTAAGTGATGGCTGTTCGATGGGCTGTCCTTTCTGTGGTGTATCCGCCAAGGATTTCAAGGGTGCATTTGAACGAACGGAACAAAATACAAAATTATGGCGTTTAGTGCTGGAGGCCGTGGCAGATCTTTTTGGAGATGCCTGTCAGACATCCGTATGCTACTGGGCTACCGAGCCTATGGATAATCCACATTATCTGGATTATATAAAGGATTTTCATGAAATTATCGGGGAACTGCCCCAAACCACAACGGCTGCGCCCTTGCGCAATGTGCAGATAACGCGTGAACTGTTGAATATGCAAAATAGATTTCATGCCATTTCGACACGGTTTTCGGTTCTCTCGACCTCTATGCTCAGGCGTATTCATGATAATTTCACCCCGGAAGAATTGGTAAATGCCAGACTATTGCTTTATAACAAACCGTTATATCTAAAAAAAGCCAGAGCGGGACGTCACCTGTATTCAAACGCTGATCCAACCGTAACAGCCGATGGTAGTACAATTGCCTGTATGAGCGGCTTTGTTGTCAACATGGCAACCAAAAAGATCAAACTGATCAGTCCCTGCCCCGCTTCCGAAAAATGGCCTTCAGGCTATAAAGTATTTTTTGAAGGAACATTTATAAATGGGGATGATTTCCGTCAAATATTAAAGAAAGTCGTTTCCGAAAATATTTCATCGAATCTTGAAAATGACAAGGTACTGAAGTTGCGTCAGGACCTGAAATACCATTCTACAAATGATGGGATATGTTTTAGTTCAAAGTATAGGGAAACAAGTTTTTCGGGGCATGATTTTTTAAAGGAGATGGGTGATATGATCGCATCAGGTGAGATGAATACGATGGAAATTAACAGGAAACTGCTTGCCTCCGGCGCAGATTATTTTGCGGTCATCGCAACTTTGCAATCAATTTTTCAAAACGGAATTTTTGACGATGCCTTATAAACTCACCAATACAAGACCGGTCAGGCTTAATCTTGAACCAGTATCTGTAAAAGCAATCCCGATTGTAAGTTATTTTGAATTAAGGATGGAATATGATTAAAGGACAAACTGATATAATGCTGGTAAATATGCCTTTTGTTGCAATAGAAAGGCCATCACTCGCTTTGGGCCTTCTTTCATCTTTGCTTAGAGCCGGCAATATCAATGTTACCAACCTTTATGCCAACATCCTGTTTCTTAAAACCATCAAAAAACAAGACTATATTCTCGTAGAAAAGATCCCGCCTGAAAACTCCTTTGGGGATTGGATATTTTCCGGGAAGGTGTTTCCGGAAACAAATGGAAATTCCGATGACTATATAAACGCTCTGATAGAAAATGTTCCTCTTTTAAAACGTCTGGACAAAGCCCTTTTTAAGCAACGTATCTTAAAAATCAGGGAAGCAGGAGAAGCTTTTGTTGAAGAAATTGCAAGGCTTGTTCTTTCAGAAAAACCACGCATCCTGGCATGCACATCTACATTTCAGCAGCATTTAGCAAGTCTCGCACTTCTTAAGACAGTAAAGGAAAGAAACCCCGATATCATTACATTGATAGGAGGCGCTAATTGCGAGACTATAATGGGAGTGGCGACCCACAAAAATTTCGATTTCATTGATTATGTTGTAAGCGGAGAGGCTGATGACCTGATAAAGCCACTCGTTGAGGCAATCATAAAATATGGGATAAACATACCCGCTGAAATAATACCCTATGGGGTTTTTGCACCGCTTCACCGCCGGTCGGGCTATCCGGGAATAAACAAGGATAATTCCGAAGATGGCTACCCCCGTGCCGATTCTCAAACTCTGAGTAAATCACCCATACCGGATTACGATGATTATTTTGCGACGTTAAACTCTATGCCGGAGTTAAAGAAATCGGTTATATCATCTCTGCCGGTAGAATCCTCCCGCGGATGTTTCTGGGGGAAATGCCGTTTTTGCGGCCTGAACGGGTCTAAGGACGGCCAGCGGATAAAACCCGCTGAAAGAGTACTTGCTGAAATCAATACATTGGCCGAACGTTACGGCATTGATCGTATAGATATGGTAGATAACGTATTGCATCCTAAACATCTGCCGGACTTATTTGACAAACTGACAAAGCAGTCCAAAAAATACAGGATATTCTATGAGGTTCGGACTTTCCTTGAACGAAAAGACATTGAGTTGTTGCATACAGCGGGAGTAAACTGGATTCAGCCCGGGATAGAGAGCCTTCACAGCAAGGTGCTGGATATAATGAAAAAGGGATCATCTGCCTGGCAGAACATACAATTATTGAAATGGGCCGGTCAATATGGAATCCGGTCTGTATGGAAAATCATGTTCGGCTTTCCTGATGAACAAGATGAATGGTATGAGGAAATGGCTGGTATTATCCCCTTATTGTCTCATCTGGAACCGCCGGATGCCATAAACCAGGTTAGATTTGATCGCTACAGCGAATATTGCAAACACCCGGATAAGTTCGATCTGGATTTGAGACCATTTATTTCCTATGGAATGGTTTACAGGCTAAAACCGGCTGATTTAATGGCCCAAACATATTTTTTTGAAGATTCAAACCGTTCCCAGAAAGAGTCCACTCCCTTACTTTCCAATTTAATAGGAATAAGATCACGCAATGGGTTGGAAATGGTAAGAAATGCCGTTCGTAAATGGAGAACCAATTTCTGGGATAAAAATTATGAAAGGCCTGCTCTGTTCATAAAGGAAAAAAATCCGCTAGTCAAAATCGTTGATACACGTCCCGTAACCAATAACAGCTCTATTGAGTTAGATGAACTTCAGAGTTCAATATACCTGGCATGTGATGCTGCAAAAAATCCGGATAAATTAAAGAAATTATATAAATCCGATGGTGTCTTAGCACAAAATTTCGATTCGGCTATCGATTATATGCTGAACAGTAAAATCATGCTTAAAATTGACAACAGGATTTTATCGCTTGCTTTTGATGAAGAAATGAATCCCCTATCCGAAGTGGAGGACTGTCCTCTTGGGCTTTTTAATCCGGCACAAGAGGAACTGTGCGAAGATGTTTGCAACAAAAATGGAAATGTTCTGATAGACAATATGCAATATTATATCTAAGACAAAAGAGCCACTTTCAAAAAGAGGTGAATAAATTAAAAGTTCAAGTGATATAATTCTGGTGAACATGCCTTTTGCTGCTCTTGAGCGGCCATCTTTGGCGCTTGGAATACTTTCTTCCATTCTGGCATCAAGTAAAATCAAGGTTCAAATCCTTTATGGCAATCTTCTTTTATGTAACCATATTAAAGTAGAAGATTATGTGATGATTGAAAAATCATCTTCCACATTCGGGATAGCCGATTGGGTTTTTTCAAGTCTTGTATTTGAGGATAAAACCGATACTGATGAAATATATCTTGATAAACTCATAGGCGAGTTGAAGTTATCAGCTTATGTACCGCCGGATACATTTCGGGGTCGACTTCGCGCTGTCAAAAAAACAGTGAAAAGCTATATTGAAGAGATTACAGACCGCATTGCCGCAGAAAATCCGCGCATGGTCGGGTGTTCTTCCACTTTCCAACAACACCTGCCAAGCCTTGCATTGCTTAAAAGGGTGCGGGAAAAATGCCCCGAAATCGTTACATTGATGGGTGGCGCAAATTGCGAAACCACCATGGGGGTAGCGACCCACAAAAATTTTGAATTTGTAGATTATGTAGTAAGCGGTGAAGCTGACGAGTTAATAGTCCCTCTCGTTAAAGCTATCTTAGGCAATGGGGCTCATGTGCCCATAGATGAGATTTCTTACGGCGTTTTTGCACCTTTTCACAGGATAAAAGGCTATCCGAAGGTCAAGCAGGAATCAAACGGGTGTTCTGATCCTTTCCCGAGGGCCACCTTGTCGTCTTTAAAAAATATTTTGCCCCCTGATTATGATGCGTATTTCGCCACACTCGCCGGTTTTCCGGAATTGAAGCGAACGCTTGTATCCTGTCTGCCTGTTGAAACATCGCGGGGTTGTTTCTGGGGAAAATGCAGGTTCTGCGGTTTGAACGGAAGAAATAACGGACAAAGAGCAAAACCGGTAGAACAAGTCGTTAATGAAATAGCAAAATTGCATGACCGCTACAACATAGACAGGATAGAGGCTGTAGATAATGCATTACATTCCTCACATGTTCCGGATCTTTTTAAGCAATTTATCCACCAGGGTAGTAGATACCGGATATTTTATGAGGTTCGGACAACCCTCAAACGGGAAGATATTAAGATTATGTCGGAGAGTGGCGTCATCTGGACACAACCGGGCATTGAGAGTCTGCATAGTAAAATACTTCACCTTATGAAAAAGGGGACCTTTGCCTGGCAGAACATACAGTATCTCAAGTGGGCGCGCCAGTATGGCATTCGTTCCGTCTGGAAAATCATGTTTGATTTTCCGGATGAAAAAGATGAATGGTATGATGAAATGGCAAAGATTATCCCCCTGTTGTTTCACCTGGAGCCTCCGGATTCCGTAAATCAGGTCAGATATGACAGATATAGTGATTATTATTGGCATGCAGACCGCTACAAGCTGGATCTTAAACCATACCCACTGATTGCTTTCAATTATGACCTGCCTGAAAAAGAGTTAATGGATTTATCCAGCTATTTTGAAGATGTAAAACGCAGAAAACGTGACAATGATCCCATCTTATCTATCCTTATTGGAACGAATTCCAGAACCGGACTGCACAAAGTCAAAAGAGCAGTAAAAGAATGGAACAACCTCTTCTGGGGAAAAGAGCTTGATCGGCCTGAACTGCTGATTGTAAGAAAGGCATCAAATGTATATATTATTGATACACGTCCGATTGCAGTTCGTACCATTCATGAATTAGATGGACTAGAGGCAAAAATATATTTGGCATGCGATGCAGCTCAAAAAATTGATGTATTAAGGAAAACATTTATTAATAAGGAGGGGGCTTCAAGCAATGATTTTGATAAGACGGTAAAGTTTTTAATAGATCAGAACTTGTTGTTAATAATTGATGACCGGATTTTGGCTTTGGCAATAGAGCTTCCTTACAGGCCTTTCCCAAAACCGACGGACTACCCCGCAGGTTACTGGATAGGCGCCAAACCTACTAAAGGTTGATAGCAAAGAGAATCAACTTAATCAACATTTGATGAAAAAGAGGTGCTTTGTGCGAATCACTATTATTATCTTAATTGTTTATCTCCTTTCATTTATTCTGCCAAGTCTGTTCGGACATAAAACAGCCTCTTATATTCCATTTATTGTAGGCTTTTTAGGTTTACTATACCATTTTCTTTTCAGAAGAGATGAACCTGTCTCAAAAATGGGTTTTATAGTGGGAGGCCATTCCTATTACCTTGAAGCAATATTGATGGTATCAGTAGTACTTGGCTTGACATTAGCTATAGGATGGATGTCGGGTGGGCTTAAGCTGGGCAAGGAAATGACATCAACGGATTGGTTAAAATTAGCGGTTAACATCCCGATATCTGCAATAATTTTGGGAACAATAGCCACTTTCACCGAAGAGCTTTTCTTTCGGGGTGTAGTCCAGAAAGAATTATATGAAACTTATTCTCCCTTCTACGCTATTGTCTTTGCATCGTTTATTTTCGGTCTCTGGCATTTGCCTTTCGGGATTTTTTATAAACTTAAAGGATGGGAAATTCTGTTGTATGTTATAGGAACTTCTTTAGTAGGCCTTATATTCGGCGGGTTGTATTATAAGTCGAAATCCCTGCTTGTTGCCGGACTTGCTCATGGAATGTGGAATGCGATTGTATATGCTTTATATGGGCTTGGCAATGAACTGCCGGGCCTTCTTGCCGGTAAAAACGAGACCGTGACCCATCCCGAATACGGCATAATAGGAGTCGTGGTTTTGCTGCTTGTGATTGTTATAAGAAGTGTAATATAAGAACCCCTGCCTTCCGCTGTATTTCTTTTGCAAACAGGGGAGCCGGTTTCAAATCAACCCTGCAAGAAAAGTTATAAGATGCGGGCCTGATGATGCCAGAGGCTTGACCTCTGTCACAATTAATAGGTTATATACAATTGAAATTAAACATAATAAATTTTGCATTATTTTTATAATTATTTTATTTGACATGCAAAAAAATATGACTATAAGTATTTTCAAGTTTTTATGAAACCATGAATTTTGTTGTTGATATTTGGTTTAATTTGCTTATGATATTATCAATGATAATATCTTGCGGAGTTTATAAAATGCACAAATATGAATGCTTAGCTTCAAAAAATGAATATGGCAAAGGGTCTGAATCGCCTCATTTCGGCTCTGCGCAAACATCTGAAAGGAAGTCTGAATCAAATGATCCTGACGAACCTCCGCTTGCGTTATTGAGTTCGAATGTCCATGCCGTATTAAATCGGCATTCTCAAACTTATTATAGACTTACCGTAATCTTTAAGTACCTGTCTGCATATTTTTCTTTAAACAAGTACTTTTTTCAAAAGAGAAAAAACTTACTGTTTACACCACCTTAAAAAAAGACGTTTTGCACGTTTAACAATCTGTTTTATAATATTTGAGTTAAAGACCATAATTTTAGCTATAATATCCCTTATATTAAACAAAGTATCCCCAATAAAGGAGCATACAAAATGCAAAAATTTGCACGTTCAATAAACCGTGGCGCGGTTTCAGGAAAAACCATGAAGCCTCCTGATTATCGGAATGTTCAATCCGATAATCAACAGACCGAACAAAATGAGATAGATGAACCTCCATCGCTGATCAATTCTTTGGACCAATCTGTCTATTCAGCAAAACCCGTACCGGGAATTCTTCCGATTCGGCCAGCCAAACGCCCACCTTCAAGAATATTAAGAAAACAGTTTATTTTCCGTACAACTCCCGGCGAATGGAACAACTGGCAGTGGCAGCTTAAAAACCGCATCTGTAATCTTGAAACTCTTTCTGCAATTTTGACACTTTCCGATGAAGAAAGAGATGCTATGGAGTCTAAAAGCAAAGTACTTCCCCTTTCTATTACTCCCTACTATGCAAGCCTTCTGGACAAGACAAATCCTTTGCATCCTCTACGACGTGCCGTTGTGCCCGTTAGAGCCGAGTTTTGCAGATCATTCGGGGAAAAAGACGATCCTCTTGGAGAAGATGCCGATAGTCCGGTTCCGGGCATTGTGCATCGTTATCCTGACCGCGTATTATTTCTTGTTACAGGTTTTTGCTCCACATACTGCCGCTATTGCACAAGATCAAGGATGGTCGGCGGAACGGAATCTTTAAATTATACAGCTGCAAACTGGGAAAAAGCGCTCAATTATATTGAAAGCAATACAAGCATAAGAGATGTACTCCTTTCAGGAGGCGATCCGTTAACTCTTTCAGATGAAGCCCTGGAATGGCTGCTTTCGCGTCTTTGCCGTATTCCGCACATAGAAATTATTCGTATTGGAACAAAGGCTCCTGTAGTACTGCCGCAGCGAATTACGCCAAAACTTGTTAAAATGCTCAAACGCTATCACCCTTTATGGATAAACGTCCATTTCATGCACCCTGAGGAGATTACGCCTGAAACCAGCCTTGCATGTACCCGGCTTGCAGATGCCGGAATACCACTTGGCAGTCAGACGGTTCTTCTCAAAGGAATAAATGATGATGTGGATACTATGAAAAATTTATTCCATATGCTTTTAAAAATCAGAGTTCGCCCTTACTATCTGTACCAGTGCGATCCTATTACAGGTTCCGGTCATTTTCGGACTCGGGTTGAAAAAGGGCTTGAAATAATAAAAGGACTTAGAGGACACACCAGTGGTCTGGCACTACCAAATTATGTTATAGATGCTCCCGGAGGTGGTGGTAAAATACCGCTTTTACCTGAATATGTAATGGGAAGATACGGAGATAATATTCTTCTTAAAAATTATGAGGAACTGATTTTTTCCTATCCCGACACATCGCTTAAAAGAAGCTACGGGGAAGAAACATCATGCTTGTAGGCATAACATATGATTTGCGCAATGAATATATTGCCATGGGTTATAGCGAGGAAGATTGTGCCGAGTTCGACAGCGAAGAAACCATAGACGCCATTGAAACAGCACTGTTGGACATTGGCTATAAAACCGAAAGAATCGGACATATCAAAACACTAGTAAAATATCTTTCAGATGGCAACTCCTGGGATATAGTATTTAATATCGCCGAAGGTGTTCATGGCACAGGAAGAGAGGCTCAGGTTCCGGCTTTACTGGATTCTTTTGAAATTGCATACACTTTTTCCGATCCTTTAGTCTTAAGTTTAACTCTTAACAAGGCCGTTACAAAGCGTATAATGCAAAATATGGGCATACCTACTCCTGATTTTGCACTTATAGAAACAATAGCCGATGTCGGTTCCGTTTCTCTTCCTTTCCCGCTATTTGCAAAACCCGTGGCTGAAGGGACAGGAAAAGGAATAAGTACCGCTTCAAAAGCACATAACAAAGCAGAGCTTTATGCTGTATGCGCGAATCTGCTTGACAGGTTCAAACAACCTGTTTTGGTTGAAACATATCTTCCCGGTCGTGAATTTACCGTTGGAATTATCGGCACAGGAAAAAAGGCAAGAGTTGCAGGTGTAATCGAGATTCATTTAAATAAACAGGCTGAAGCGGATTCCTATTCGTATATGAATAAGAAAAAATACGAAGAGCTTGTGACATATAGTTTATCGGATGATTTAATGGCCCGTGCGGCAGCAAAAGTTGCTATTAAAGCATGGACAGGCCTTGGCTGTAAAGACGCCGGAAGGATAGATATAAGATCGGATGCTAAGGGGATACCGAACTTTATAGAGGTTAATCCTCTTGCAGGGCTTCATCCCATACATTCCGATCTTCCTATCCTTTGCAGATTATCAGGAACAGGCTATAAAGAACTGATTTATGAAATAATGGAATCGGCATTAGAAAGGTATCCGTTTTTAAAGCAAAGTAACAAATCAAACCGGAAATGAAGGTATTTTCTATAGGACTTTAGTTATTGAATGGAAACAAAAAATAATACCAAAAAACAAAAAGCCGGTATTTTACATGCCGGTGTTTCGGACAATGCAAATGAAGACGAACAGGATGTACTTATACAGCTTGAGGCTGTTTCAAAAGCCCTTGCCGAACTCGGCTTTGATCCGCTTTCTTTTGTATTCGATTTTAACATGGAAGCTCTTGACATAAGCCTGAAAAAACATAATCCTGCTTTTATATTTAATCTTGTAGAAGCTGTAAATGGATGCGGAAGCCTGATACATCTTGCACCTTCATTTCTTGATTTCATGAAACTTCCCTACACAGGCTCTAAAACTGAAGCCATGTTCATGACATCAAACAAGCTGCTTGGGAAAAAACATCTTGCAACCTGCGGCATAAATACTGCTAAAGCTTATACCCTGGATTTATTAAAAAAAAAGGCCCAAGTTGAAGGTCGATATATAATCAAATCCGTTTGGGAACATGCATCAATAGGAATGGGACAGGATTCAGTAGTATCTGCTACAAGCGCTTCGGAACTTATATCAAAGCTTGAAATTTTCAGAGAACATAACAATGGTGAGTGTTTTTGCGAAGAATATATAAAAGGGCGTGAATTTAACATTTCCATGCTCTCCGGCCCAATGGGCGTAGATGTTCTTCCTCCGGCTGAAATTATTTTTAAAAACTATCCGGATAACAAGTATAAAATAGTAGACTATAATGCAAAATGGAAAACCGATTCGTTTGAATATCTTCATACAAACAGAACCTTTAATTTCGGCCATGAAGACACGGATATACTTAAATCCATGAAACGTATAGCAAGGGAGTGCTGGGATCTTTTCGGGCTGAAAGGCTATGCCAGGGTAGATTTCAGAGTCGATGAATCAAACAGACCCTGGGTTCTGGAAATCAATGCCAATCCCTGCCTTTCCCCCGATGGCGGATTTGTGGCGGCATCAGGTTTTACAGGTCTCGGATACACGGATATTGTCAAAAGAATAATTGAAGATATCTGATTATTTTACTACATGGAGAGTATAAATTTATTATGGCTGTAAAATCATCATCTGATCTTGGTAATTTGACAATTCGTGAAATCCCTTTAAAAGATGATCCTGAAAAAGTTAGCGCAATAGTTAAAGCAACCGGATTTTTTTCAGAAAGCGAAGTTGAAATTGCCACCGAACTGGTTAAGGAAAGACTTTCAAAAGACATTCAAAGCGGATATTATTTCGTTTTCGCAGAAGAAAACAATGAGCTTATCGGCTATACCTGCTATGGTCCTGTTGCCGGAACTCAATCAAGCTTTGATCTTTACTGGATCGTTATAGCAAAAGGCTTCCAGGGCTGTGGAATTGGAAAATTTCTTAATAAAATGACTGAGAATATTATAAGGGAAATGGGTGGAACAAGAATTTATGCCGAAACATCCTCAAGAGCTCAATATGAACCAACCCGCGCTTTTTATCATAAAGCGGGATATATTGAAGATGCATATCTTGTAGACTTTTATGCTCCGGATGATGGAAAGATAATTTTTGTTAAAAAGACAGGGTAACCGCATTTAGAAATAATGGTTATGTACAAACAACTTAAACCGTCATGCTGGACTTGATCCGGTATCAAAAACCCAATGTAATTACTGGATAGCGCTAATGCTTCACTGCGTGTCCTGCCTTCGCAGGAATGACAAAAGGTGTTGATTGTGCTTTCTATTTTCTCAATAAACAGTAAATTAATCAAAACAGAGTGTATAAAAAATCCAAATGCGGTTACCCTGACAGATTCCCCCTTAAAAAAGGGGGATCAAGGGGGTTGTAATAAAAATATTGTGCAACCCGAAATTGGAGGTTATATCAAGAATGTAGGATACTGTATGATATGAAACGACTATGGGCATTGGAGTCTGCGAACTAAACAACCCCCTTGCCCCCTTTGTTAAGGGGGAATTGATGTTGATTTATCTACGTGGAGATCATGTGAATTCCAAATGCG
>JAHITX010000087.1 GCA_018817425.1 Pseudomonadota bacterium | reverse complement strand
CCACTTTCAAAACGTTTCAGTTTGGTCAAGCTCAAGGCGGGCGAAAATTTCAACCGCAGGAATACATTGAGTATTTCGAGGATTGAAATTTGAGCCCAACGCAGAGATCGGCCAAAATGGGGCGTTTTGAAACTGGCTCTAAAGAATATTTATTTCTTCAAAAACTTACAGCAGGGCCGTTAGCTCAACTAGGCAGAGCACCTGACTCTTAATCAGTAGGTTATTGGTTCGATTCCAATACGGCCCACCAATTAAAATCAACACTAAAGATATCTCCTCCCTTGCCCATACAATCTTTCAAATACTCAAGAAAATATTGACTATTTTATTTTATAATTGTAGTCCATTTCAAGTAATTCTCACATCTAATTTTTTATAGTTATTCAATATGATACAAGAAAACAACTTACTTCAAACACTTTATTGGTCAAAAACAACTCAACGAAAAATATGGGGAAAGTCGACAAATTCAAAAATCCGTTGTTTATACAACACTTTATTATTTAGGATTTGCTGATTTTCAAAGAGGCGGAGAAATTCTATCAAAAACTATTTGTTACATACTCTATGCGGGCTGGATAGCAGATAAATTCTGATCTGTCCTGAGTTTATCCCAACCGCATCAGTAATAATATTTAAACCTTGTTTAAATTAAACTGTAAATAGAAGAAAGGGGGTGACCGAAATTTAGAGTTAATGACAGTTTTTGATCTTTTATCATATTAGGGGAGGAAAGAACATGAAGAATAAGAGTATGTTTTTTATGGTGATTGTTATAATTGTGACATCTCTTTGCCTTAATTATGCTACAGAGGTAAAGGCTGGTGAAAGTTTATTGGGGGATAAGGTAAATCTAACCGGATTCATTGAGAGCCAAACGGCCCTTCGCCTGGAAAATGGAGTAAACGATGATTACCAGCTTTCCAGAATGCGAAATACCCTGCAGGTGGAAGGTGCAGTAGATATCACTGACTGGCTGAAGTTTAATACAATTGCAAGAGGCTATTTCGATGCCGTTTACGAACTGGATCATACAATTAATGATTCGCCCAAGCACAGGGCTAAGGTTCCGGAAGGACGCCATAATGAATCGTTATACGGCGACCGCAACATGGAGCAGGAAATTGATTTACGTGAATACTATTTTCGTGCTTTTTTCAAAAACTCCACTCTTAAAATCGGCAGGCAGCAGATAGTATGGGGGGAAGCGGATCTTTTCAGGATGTCTGATATCATTAATCCTCTGGACGTGAGTGCAGGAGGAAGCTTTGTACAGGATCTTGAAAATGTGAGAGTTCCCTTAAGGGCAATAGATGTTGTACATGAGATTCCCGGCCAGCATGGTTTCAAGCTGGAGCTTGTTGCTATACCTGAAGATTTCCGTCCTAATGTAGCTTCTGCTCCGGGTGGAAACTGGGATCCATTTTATGCTACTACACCGGATGTAAATGCTACAATTTATGTCCCAACCGGCGCTGTTCCTATTGGCTTTGCCGGCCCTCCGGTAAACCTCAACTGGAACAGGCAAAATATTGCCGATGCTTTGATCGATGCCATGGAACGTGATCTGAACAAATTCCAGGATGACAAAAAGTTTCAGGGCGGTGCAAGACTGAGGGCAAGATTTGGCGATTGGGACGGCTCGTTATTTTATTACTATTCACGTGCTCAGGATGCAGTAATGACTCTAGATAAAACTGGTGAAGCTCAGATAGACGGGGCCTTTGCCCAATTAAATACATTTGGAAATGCTATACCTTTGGAAATGCTTGCTAATGGAATAGCAAATACAGGCCCTTCTTTTATCGGATCTGCTCTTCATTTTCACTGGCCGAAAGTACAAAATGTAGGTATGACATTTAACGTTCCGGAACCTTTGACAGATGCAATAATCCGGTTTGAATCGGCCTATACTATTGATCAGCCCTTTACTGTCAATTCCCCCAATGGTAATATCCAATATTTGCAAAGCGTACTTGATCCATCAGGTTTATTAATATTTCCTGACACAAAATATACGGAAAAAGATGTTTTCGCCTATATGATTGGCTTTGATCGCCCCACATTTATATCAGCCTTGAATCGTGATAAAACATTTTTTATATCCGGTCAGTTATATCAAAAATTCATAATTAATGCTGCCGATGGAATGAAAACCGGTTTAGGCCGGGAGGGCTACAGCAAACAGCAGACCATGGTTACACTTCTTATAAACACTGAATATTTTGACGGAAGAATCACACCGGAATTGCTCGGAGCTTATGATTTCAGCGCAAAAGCCGGGCTGACAAGAGCCACACTCACCTATAGCCCGACTTACAGGGCAAGTATAGTCTTAGGAGGAATATGGCTGTATGCAAGAGAAAATACCGCATCAATGGTCGGCCCATTTCAGCGTGATGATGAAATTTTTCTTCATCTCAAATATACATTTTAATGATCAACTGCTATTTGCCTGAAACTGATGGGCTATGTATTAATTAGGTTTTATAAGAATTTACGGAGGTAAGATATGTCAAAAAAACTTTTTATAAGCAGTATTCTTGCTTTGTTGATGGTATTTATTCATCAAAATAGCTGGGCCGAAGGTACAGGCTTACCAAAAGCTCCGAATTGGTCTTTCGGGGCTGAAATTCCTATCTTAAAGGAATTGGGGGTTACCTATAAAGGTCCTGCAAACGGTCCTAATCCGGCCATAGAAAATGCAAAGATCATCAATTCCTGGGGCTACAAGGCCAAACCCATAGAGGAGATAAAAGATTTACTCCCGGAAGAATTTTATGAAGTTCTTCAAAATCCCAAAAAGTGGGGTGATTTCAGGATCAATGAAATCGCCAATATCCCCATTCCCACCAAAGGCACTCTTTATGAGAAGTACCTGGAATTAACGGAAAAATATAAGGGTACATGTACATTGGATGCCAGGGGACAGTTGCAAAACTACGTTGGCGGCCGTCCCTTTCCCGGTGCCGATCCTGAAAAAGATATCATGAAATTGATGTGGAATTGGGAAAAGACATATTATCGTGATGATATGCCCGCCGGGTTTTTGGCATCCAATATTGATGCGTCAGGATTTACCCGTAATGCCTTTGCTGAAAAGTTGGTGATGCGTTTTGATACCAGGCTGGAAGCCGATCCAAACCCCATTTACCAGCCCAATCCCAAAGGTATCGATAATATCCTGGCTTATGGTTATACCGCCCCCTACAATGTCGCCGGTATGATCCAACTCACTTACCGGTATTATGATCCTGATAAGGAAGATGATACATGGATGTATATTCCGGCCATGCGAAGGGTACGGCGGATGTCAACGGCCCAAAGACAGGATCGGATGCCGGCCGGCATGAACTTCATCTACGATACCAACGAAGGTTTCCAGGGAAAACTGGCGCGTTGGCATTGGAAATACTTAGGGAAAAAGGTTATGCTTTCTCCTGCCAATGGTACAACCCAGCTTCAGATAGATCTGAAAGGTCATATGACGGGGGTGGATAACCGCTACTACCGCACAACCATGTATATAGTTGAAGGTACGCCGGAAAAAGCTATTACCTTAAGTAAAATCAAACTTTATATTGATTCCGAACGCTTACTGATTCCCTATGCCGTCAACTACGATGTCAAGGGGAGACCCTGGTTTTTTCAATATTACGGCTATTCTCCCGATGGCAAATGGATTCCCTGTCCATACAACATGTTCTCAATCGACTTACAAAGAACTTACAGCACCCGGGCACTTCTTACTTCAACTGACTTCAATTTGAGTATGAAACCTGAAGATTTCAGCATGGAAGTTCTGAAGCGAAAATTTCAGCAACGTTAATAAAATGCGGAGCAAATCCGGGGAATTTCCACGGATTTGCTCCACAAAGACAATCACGAAATTTAAAACCATATCATGATGTAAGATCTATTCAATATATCTATGAGCCACTTTCAAAACGTTTCAGTTTGGTCAAGCTCAAGGCGGGAGAAAATTTCAACCACAGGAATACATTTAGTATTTCGAGGATTGAAATTTGAGCCCAACGCAGAGATCGGCCAAAATGGGGCGTTTTGAAACTGGCT
>JAHITX010000086.1 GCA_018817425.1 Pseudomonadota bacterium | reverse complement strand
GCCCTCAGAATAAACTATGATAAACCCCTGTATAATAAATTTGTTCTGTTCTCATCAAAGATTTACTTTAAGCAGTTCGCACCAAAATTCCTGTCAAGTACTTTTTTACTTCTTTTTCATTTTTTTCGCTGAATAGTTACGTATGTTATTTGTTTTATCTTGGCTATATCAGAGATATCAAAGATATATAATCCCGCTTTGTCAGTTGGTTTAGGCTTGGCGTCATACTGAACTAATGCGAAGAGAAAGTTTGGGGTCTTTTTCGGGATTATTAACTTTTTGACGAATCCCGGCATGGGTAATGTGGTTGTTATATAGGGATAAAAACGATCTGTTTCTACCGCTTGAACCTGAAAGATCCCGATTACTAAAACCAATAATAATAACGTAAGGCTAAAAGTTCTTCCGGCATGGTACAGTTTGAACTTTATTGGGTGTTCAACGTTAATCATCTTTACTCCCTAATTGTTAGAAAGATCTGTTGTATCAAAATGCCATAAGTTCCTTTTTCCTGGGGCAACAATATAATTGTGCTAAGGAAATTTATAATAGCTGCATAACAGATTGCTGGAAAAAATCATCTCTGTATTTTTCTATGTAAAGACCGGTCTTTGCGGATGCGCGATTTTTTTTATGTTACGCTGGAAACTGATGTCGTGTGGTTTAATTTATTGACTTAATATTGAACTGACAACACGATTAATACTGATTCCGGATTCAGCCGCTCGGATAGCAAGATTGCGATGAACCTCCGGAGGAATTCTGACCATAAACTTGCCACTATACTGCCGACAAGCAATAGGCTCCGGTATAGACTCATCGTTGGCTTCCATATCTGCAACAACTTCTGACACTAATTTACGTATTCCTTTTAAGGTAGCTTCCGGTGTAGCAGAAAGCCAGCTCAGGCTTGGAAATTCAGCACATAAACCCACATGTTCATTATCATTCTCTGACCATGTTACTCGGTATGTATATCGGTCATTTTTTAATGCCATGATTTACCTCCAATTTTTCAATAGCCAAAAGTACCTGCTTCACCTGATATGATTTTGCTTTTCCTTTATCATTTTGTATATTTATTCGTGGGTCTCCTTGCCAGGGTGTTTTGTAAATTCGGTGACTGCCGGTGCTTTGACGTGGTTTACCAAAGAAATGATCGCAAACCTTACATAAATCGGTGAAACGTATTCCTGTCGGGGTTTGCGTCATTCTGATTATAATCTCGTCAATTTTAATCATGTTATTATAGTATCATTATTGATATCATTGTCAAGGGCCAATATCGGTTTAATACTAATTTATCTTCATTTATTTAAAGCTAATGAGATTATCGAAAAAGCACTTTGCAATTCACATATTTTATCAGCAAAGTAATTTTTTTTAAGAAAAGATCTTATTATAATATTGTTTTGATTAAGTTCTTAGCTTATGGCAAAATACTTGCTAAATTCCAATACAGAAAAAATATATAAACCGGGAAAGATTATTAATAATATTACCACCGCCAAAGTGAGAGAAAGGGGGAAGGAGCAATATGTTAAACAAACCGGCGTATCAAAAACTTTTATCTGTATTGTTCATAACGGCTTTTTTATTAATAGGGGTAAGCTCTGCCCATGCTGACACATATTTTCGTTCAACAATCTATGATCTAAACAAGTATGTTTACTCAGGTGTGCCTATACCATCTGGCGTGGACCCGACAGATACCAGCGACAGCGAGATGTGCTGGGCTGCAGCATCTTCTAACGTGCTTATGTACACTGGGTGGGGATTTGATCGTAATGGAAATTCTTCAATAGAAATTTATGATGATATCTACCACGATTTCCTTGCCGATTATTCGAATGTAGCAGGCAATGGAAGTATGGCATATGATCATTATGTTTCAGATTTTTGGGGGGCAACCCTTGCCGCAAATTCTGATGCATGGTTTAACTATTTTTATACGTACACTCTTGATTCAAATATTGTTCAAACTATTGATAGCTATCTTCACCTGGACTATGGGATCTATTTATCCATCACCAATGATGTTGGTACATTAGGCCATGCTATAACCGCCTTGGGTTATGAGACAGACGATAGTGGAAATTATACAAGATTGGCTGTAACAGATTCAGACAGAGCAACAGGAATTGGTGAAACACACCTTCAGTGGTACGATCTCGACTATAGAAACAACAGATGGTATTTGGCCGACTATGGTACTGATGTTTATATTCGCAGAATTGATGCGTTTGACCAAAATCCATATGCTTCTACTGTTCCCGAACCGGCTACTATGCTCCTTCTTGGTTTTGGATTAGTCGGGCTTGCAGGTTTCAGAAGAAAGATAAAAAACGCATAATATCAAACACTCCATTGAAATATTCAAGGCAGGGTCTCATACGGCTCTGCCTTTTTATATTGAACAAGGCACAGAAAGGGCTAATGTTTTTCGGGTTGTTTGAACAGTGGCCACCGGTACATCCCGGTGAGATTTTTGCGAGAAGACGTACTTAAAGACCTTGGCCTTTCAGTTAGCAAAGCTGCAAAGCGGCTCGGTGTTTCTCGCCAGCAATTGCATCGTGTTTTAGCTTGCACACATCCTATTACAACAGAAATGGCTCTTAGAATAGGCAGGTTTGCCGGCATGGTCCAGTGCTATGATTGAGAATGCAGCAAGCATATGATTTATGGTACGATGAGCATCGGATGGCAGATGAATTGTCAAAGATAGAATCGGTTGCCTCAGATTGCTGTAACGCTTAATATGAAGGATGAAAAACAGCGTATTACAACAGCGGCATAACGTACTGCCGGAAAAAATCAAAAAAAGGATCTCTGTATTTTTTTATATTCTCTACAATATCCGTATCATTTATATGCTCAGGCGTATCGCTTACAAATTTGAAAAGATAACATTGCGTGTTAAATTTTTTGCAGGTTTGGATAACGGAAGCGCTTTCCATATCTACAAGATCTGCCAGTAAAGATATTTTTTTTCTTTCTACAGGATCAATAACCGGGTGGTCTGAGGTTGCTATTTTTGCGTGTGAAAATTCTTCCAAAAAATCCGGTTTGTGCACATAAGGAGTTTTTGATTTCCAATGCGGTCTGTCAAACTCAACAGCTTCTGTGATATGAAAGCTTTCTCCAAGCAAATGCTTTGTGCCTGTTGCTCCTGCCGCGCCAAGATTGATTATGCTGCAATTGGGAAATGTTAAGCAAGTATAAGCGCATGCAATTGCCGCGTTTGTTTTTCCTATTCCTGAAATAATAAGAATATAGTTTTTATTTTTGTAAACTGGAAAGGGTTTTTCGCTTTCGCGAATCAATGAAAGCCCGTCTATAAAGGGTTTGGCTTCAAGAGTAGTTGCCATTAGCAGACAAATTAAAGAATGTTTTTCCACCTGGCCATTTCCTCCAAAGCGTTAATAGCATTTCTTCCGGCTTCTCCTAAAGATATGCTGAAATCATTGACGTAAAGATTAATGTGTTCATCAACTACTTTTCTATCCATTTCCTGGGCATGATCCAGTATGAAAGATTGGGAATCTTCCCTGTTGTCTTTTGCGTAAATTATAGAATTTTTGATTAGAAGTTCTACTTGATCTTTATGGCTGATTGTATCAGAATCTTTTCTTATTGCTATACAGCCAAGAGGAATGGGAAGTTTTGTTTCTTTTTCCCACCACTGCCCAAGGTCAATAATTTTTATGCAATCATAAGCAGGGTAAATAAACCTTCCTTCATGAATGATAAGCCCCGCATCATATTCACCGTTTTTTATTCCGGGCAGAATCTGGTCAAATCCGGTTACAATTATATTTTTAATTTCGGGATTCCAAAGCTTTAAAAGAAGAAAAGCAGTAGTATAGTTTCCTGGAACTGCAATTTTAGAAGTTTCTGAAAACCGGTGCTTTTTACCTGACACCAGAAGAGGTCCGCATCCAAAGCCAAGGGCAGCGCCTGAGTCCAGAAGTTCATAATGTTCTTTTAAAAGAAGATATGCATAAAAAGAAAGTTTTGTGATTTGATATGTTTTTTTAAAAGCTGCAATGTTAAGCGTTTCAACATCATCAATGTGCAAAAGAAAATTATATCCCAAAGTATCTATGCGATCGTGAAGCATTGCATCAAATATGAATGTATCATTCGGACACGGTGAAAAGGCTATGGAAAGATTTGTCATTTTAATATCTTCTTATAATCTGGTAATCTGAATCTCTTAACACAGGCGTTTTGCCTGTATTTTTTATAATATCAATAAATTCTTCCGTACAAACTTTGGTTTCAATGCCGGTGGCCTTTACTACTGTTTCTTCCATCAGAACACCGCCCATGTCATTTGCTCCCATGGTAAGTGCAATTTGTGCGGTTTTCAGACCTTCGGTTAGCCATCCGGCCTGAATGTATTTGATGTTATCTAAAAAAATGCGCCCGATTGCAACTATTTTAAGATAATCTATGCCTGTTGCAGGCTCAATATCTTGCAGTCTTGTATTTGCCGGAGAAAATGACCAGGGTATGAAAGCCCTGAATATTTTTGTTTCATCCTGAATATCACGCAAAAAATTCAGATGTTCGATTTTTTCTTCTTCGGTTTCGCCCATGCCGTAAGTCATAGTTGCAGATGACTTCATGTTGTGGCGGTGTAAAGCAAATACCACATCGCGCCATTGGTCTTTGCTTGCTTTATTCGGACTTACCTTTTTACGTATCCTGTCTACAAGTAAATCCGAAGCACCGGGAACGGAATCCAAACCAGCATCTTTTAATTGTGATACTACTTCATCTATTGAAACAGAACTTTTTTTTGATATGTGAAAGATTTCACTGGGTGAAAACGAATGAAGATATATTTGCGGAAAGTGCTTTTTTACGTTTTTCACCATAGATATATATTCATTAAGAGTATAATCGGGGTGGAGCCCGCCTTGCAACATAACCTGGGAGCCGTTTATTAAGACCAGCTCTTTGATTTTATCCAGAATTTCATTAGGTGAAAGTTCGTAAGGTTTTATTAAATTTGCCCTTGCGTGATATGCGCAGAAATTACATGCCGCTTCACAAATATTTGTATAGTTAACTATACGATCAATAATAAAGCCTACTTCTTCTTTGGGCGAAATCAGCTTTCTTCTCATGTTACCGGCTTCGCCAAGTTCAATCAAATCCCATGAAAAAAGGCTGCAAGCTTCCTCTGGTGTAATTCTGTCACCATTATATATTTTTTGTTTTAGTTTTTCTTTTATACTACTTTCTGTCACCGTTTTTCTCCCGCTTTACAAGACTCTTTATTCCTTTTTCTGATACATATTTTTTAATCTATCGAAACCGGCTGTTGCCTGTCAACAGGATTAATCACCGTCAAGTAACCGGCCAAGCCCGCCTAAAACAGAACCTTCGCCAACGGCTTTACCGCCTTTGGCAGGTGCATGCTGAATAATACGGTCAGCCATACGCGAGAATGGCAGGCTCTGAAGATAAATTTTCCCCTTTCCCTGCAAAGTGGCTAAAAACAAACCTTCACCGCCAAAAAACATAGATTTCAGGTTGCCGGCACGTTCAATATTGTAGTCTATACCGGGGGTAAACCCGACAATACATCCGGTATCCACCCTTAAGATTTCACCATTCAGTTCCTTTTCCACGATCATGCCGCCTGCATGGACAAACATCATCCCGTCGCCTCGCAGGCGTTGTAATATAAATCCTTCACCCCCAAAAAAACCAGTTCCCAGGCGTTTGGTAAAGGCAATACTTATTTCCGTTCCCAGGGCTGCACACAAAAACGCATCTTTCTGGCAGATGAGTTCCCCACCGATTTTACCCATATCGAGTGCAATGATTTTTCCGGGATAAGGTGCCCCGAATGCAACACGTTTTTTACCACTCCCGGTATTGGTAAAGTGGGTCATAAATAATGATTCACCGACCAATGCCCGTTTGCCGACATCAAGCAACTTTCCCATAAAACCTTTATCCGGATTGGAGCCATCACCCATTTTGGCTTCAAAGCTAATACCTTCTTCCATCCAGTTCATGGCGCCTGCTTCAGCTATAACAGTCTCACCCGGATCAAGCTCCACTTCCACGATTTGCATATCATCACCATGGATTTCATAATCAACTTCATGACATTTCATATAAAAACCCCCTGCTTTTTTATGTTTCAGACACCAATTATACAAAACACAGAGCCACTTTCAAAACGTTTCAGTTTGGTCAAGCTCAATGCGGGAGAAAATTTCAACCACAGGAATACATTGAGTATTTCGAGGATAGCGCTAAAGCTTCACTTCGTGCGAAATTTGAGCCCAACGCAAAGATCGGCCGAAATGGGGCGTTTTGAAACTGGCTCAGAAGCAATAGTTTAATATGATCTTTAAAGCATCACCTCATTACTAAGCTCATTTGTATCATCATGTTTGATCGGAAAATACTTTGCTAATTCCTTGCCGCATTCTTCTATGGCGTGGCTTGCAGCTTTTCCCTGTTCTTTTCTCTTTATTCCTTCCGAAAGCTCTTTTGCTATTTTGCTCCAGAATTCGGGCGCTATTTTTTCATTTATTCCTTTATCGCCTAAAATCCATACCCGGTGTTCCAATATTGAAATGAAAATAAGAATTCCGGTTTCATCCCGTGTTTTATACAATCCTTTTTCATAAAATGCTCTTACAGCCCGTTCTTTTACAGCTTCATCTATCCTTTTGGTTGATAAAAAAGGTATTTTTATTTTTGGGTATTTTGAAAATATGAATTTTACGGGAAAATACAGGATAAATAATATAGGGATATAAGTCCAGATGCTTGTATGGCCAAAAGCTTCCGCTAAAAAATGAGCTGAAAAGCCTGATAAATTATAGCTCCAGTCGGCAGCTTTTATTGCAATATAATATGATTTGATAATTTCCAAAATAAGCGCAGAAAAGCTTGAAAGTACAAAAGCCCCCAACATTTCGGCTTCTTTGTATGAATCGCTTGAGTCCAGAACCATTATTGCTATTTCACCGGAAGTATTAGTTTCAGCTTCCATAATGCTGTTTGAGATATATTGTTTATCTTCCGGTGTGAAAAATTCTAATGCTTTAGTTGTCATAATTATTTCCTTTTACCAGCCTCCTGATGATCCGCCTCCGCCAAAACCACCACCACCACCTCCAAAGCCACTGCCTCCGAAACCACCGCTTCCGAAACCACCACCTATAAAACCTCCCGGATGATGTCTTCCGGCTCCACCTGAAACAGCTCCTGAAAAAAGACCGAAACCAAATCCGCCTATTGCAAGAATGCCAAGCAATAAAATGGATAATCCGCCAAATGAAATAAGAGAGATTACGGGAAGAAGTATAGCACCTGTCACACCGCCAAGGACTTTTGAAATATTTGATAAAGCCGCAGTTATAACAAATAAAAAAATAAGTAGCGCAAATATTGGTGTTTTGCCTTGCTCCTTACCGGTTTTCGATCTTGATGCGACATATTCGCCTTTAACTACAGACACAATGGCATTAGCACCGGCTAAAATTCCGCCATTAAAATCACCTTGTTTAAATCTGGGAATAATCTCATTGCTTATAATTCTTCCGGACATAAGATCCGTAAGTTTTCCTTCAAGCCCTTGCCCCACTTCAATTCTTAGTTTGCGGTCATTTTTTGAAACAAGAAGAATAGCGCCGTTATCCAGATTTTTCTGACCTATTTTCCAGGTTTCGGCAACTTTTATAGAAAATTCCTCCAGGCTTTCTCCTTCAAGAGACGGAATCGTAAGTACCACTACCTGTGTTGAATCGCTTTGTTCAAGCGCTGATAGTTTTGAATCCAGTACCTGAATTGTTTGAGGAGAGAGTATGGCGGCATAGTCATTCACTCTCCCTTTCAGTTGCGGAACATCAAGCGCTTCGGCTTGATATGGAATAATTATAAAAAGAAATGCAATTAACCAGTATTTCATAAATTAACCTCTTTATGTTATTGCATTGAAAAGTTCACTTTGGGTGCGCTTTTTGCTGCTTCATCTGCTTTAAAAGGTTCTTTGCGTTTAAGATGAAGCATAAGAGAGTTTGTGAGTGAGTTGGGGAAAATCCTGATGCTGGTATTGAAATCCTGCACAGCCTTGTTATACCTTACTCTTGCAACGTTTATCCTGTTTTCTGTTCCTTCAAGCTGATTCTGCAAATCCATAAAATTTTGGTTTGCCTTCAAATCAGGATATCTTTCAACTACAACCATAAGTCGCGAAAGGGCACCTGAAAGCTGGCCCTGAGCCTGCTGAAACTTTCCCATTGCTTCAGGATCATTGATCATATCTTTTGAGAGCTGCATGGAGCCTACTTTTGCTCTTGCTTCGGTAACAGCAGTCAATGTAGAAGCTTCATGTTTTGCATAGCCTTTTACTACTTCGACAAGATTAGGTATAAGATCAAGACGGCGCTGATAGCTTGCTTCAACATCCCCCCATGCCGCTACGGTACGCTCTTCATTGGCTATCATGGTGTTGTATCCGCAGCCCGTGAGTGAGAGAAGAAGTATAAGTCCAATTAAAACAAATAAATATTTTCTTTTCATTTTTTTCTCCTGATTGAAATTTGATGGTTTGCTGAAAAATTAATATAACATATTGATACATCATTAAAAATATATGGTCAAGGGCTCCTTATAAAATCAGGAGCTTGATAGTCTATAGGTTTGCGAACTTATGGACTGTATCTCTTAGTTCGGGAAGTTTTTTTGCGAAGATGAGAGCACCTAAAACACATGTTATTCCCCCTATTGACAAAGTAAGCGGCACACCAAAATACTTTGCTGTCCCACCGGCTAAAAGGCTCCCGAAAGGAACTGTGCCCATAAGCGCCATTATATAAATACTAAGAACCCGGCCACGTTTATCATCTTCAACAATAGTTTGTAAGATAGTGTTGCTTGAGGCCATTTGCAGCATCATGCCAAATCCTATTAAAATCATTAATACCATTGAAAGCAAAAAGGAACGTGAAAAAGAAAATAAAATCAAACCAATACCGAAAATGCTTGTAGAAGAAGGAATAATTTTCCAAAGCCCCCGGATGCTGTTTTTGGATGCAAGATAAAGCGCACCCGCTAAAGCCCCTAAACCGGAAGCTCCCATGAGAAACCCATAGGTATCGGAACTGCCATGAAGTATTTCTTTAGCGAAAGCCGGCAGAAGCACTGAATAAGGCATTCCCATTAAACCTACCAGGGCGAAAAGAAGTATAATATTTTTTAGTGGTCTGAAACTAAAAGCATAAGAAAAGCCTTCTTTTAACTCTGTAAAAACATGTGTGGTTTTCTTGTTTATTATCCTTGGGGCAATGTTCATTTTCAATAATGAAGTTACAATTACAATATAGCTCAATGCATTTATGATAAAACATACACCTTCGCCTGTTGTGGCAATTAATATGCCGGCAATTGACGGGCCCAACAGCCGTGCTGCGTTAAACATGGAAGAATTTAAGGCGATTGCATTTCCAAGGTCTTCTTTTTTTTCTATCATTTCCAAAAGAAGCGAATGCCGGGCAGGAATGTCGAAAGCATTGATAGAACCAAGAAATATGCTTAAGATGATGATGTGCCAGATATTAATGTTCCCGTAGAAATAAATATACACCAGGATTAAAGCTTGTATTGCCGCCAGAAACTGAGTGGTTATTAAAATATGATAGCGATTCCACCGGTCTGTCAAAACTCCGGAAAGAGGGGATAGTAAAAATGTAGAAATCTGGTCACAAAAGCCGACCACACCCAATAAGAATACGGAATTTGTAAGTTTATACACCAGCCAGGATATTGCTATTCGTTGTATCCATGTGCCGATTAGTGAGACGCTTTGTCCTGCGAAAAAAAGACGAAAATTATTATGTTTAAGAGAACGGAATACAATTTCAAGTGCCGAGTGCTTTTCAGTCTCCAACGCAAATCCCTATTTCTCTGGCTGTCCTTATAGTATCACCATCAAGCGGAACCCGTTTAATTTTGCCGATAATGTCTTTAAGAGGGATGGCTTTGATATTTGGCGATTCCAATGCTATCATTGTGCCGAATTTTTTCTCTTCAACAAGTCTTAATGCCCCGGCCCCGAAGCGAAGTGCAAGAAGTCTGTCAAATGTGGTAGGTGATCCTCCTCTCTGGAGATGTCCCAGTACCATGAAACGGCTGTCTTTGGCGGTTTTTTTCGCAATTTCGTTTGCAACACGCTCGCCTATGCCGCCTAGTATAACATCCTGGCGTCCGGCTTCCCCTTTACCTTTGTTAGTTGTTTTACCTCCCAGAGGAACAGCGCCTTCAGCTACAACTACTATGGCATAGCGTTGACCATGTAGTTCTCTTCCCATAATATGATCGCATACCTTGTCTATATCAAATGGGATTTCAGGGATTAAAATAGCATCAGCCGAACCTGAAATGCCGCTGTTTAAAGCAATCCATCCTGCGTTTCTGCCCATAACCTCAACAACCATAACACGCTCATGTGATTTGGCGGTTGAATGCAAACGGTCAATTGCTTCTGTGGCAGTGCTGATGGCCGTATCGAAACCGAAAGTTATATTTGTATGTACCAGATCATTGTCTATTGTCTTTGGCACACCGATTACAGGAATCCCTTTTTTAAACAGTTTGTACGCAATCTCAAGGCTTCCATCACCGCCAACAGCAATGAGACAGTCCAGCCTCAGG
This sequence comes from Pseudomonadota bacterium, assembly GCA_018817425.1. NCBI lineage: Bacteria > Pseudomonadati > Pseudomonadota > Pseudomonadota bacterium. Next base: position 1,405 of record JAHITX010000086.1, on the reverse strand, counting down.
CGTTTGAAGTTTTCCACAACTTTGTCGGACACATCTCTGTATTCGATTTCGCCTGCTGCATTGGCAACAGGCATGTTAAAAGGATTGGCTTTGTTTGTGGTTCCCAGAAAAGCTCCTCCAATGCTTGAAATATGCCACACCTTTTCAGGTGTTAAGGATATGATTTCATTTGTGTCAATAAGTCCTTCATAACTGTTCTTGATTCCGTAAACTTCCCAGTTTCTGTTTGCGGCTGAACGAACCACGGCTTCTAAAACAGCATTGAGACCCGGTGCGTCTCCTCCGCCCATATTAATGGCAATCTTAAAACTTTTTGGCATAAAGATCTCCTTTTAATTCGAAAGCTGAACTCTGAAATTATCTATATTTAATACATTTTGTCACTGATAACAAGCATATTGTACAGGGTAACCGCATTTGGACTTCATATAATCCTCTCGGAGGTGAATCCATATGAATTCCCCCTTAACAAAGGGGGTAGGGGGTTGTTTCGTCTTCACAATACTTTTAATCTATCTTTCGAATGCCGCCACTTCCTAAACTTCCTCTACATTACTATCATTAAACCATAGAATCGCTAAGTCCACCGGCTCCATTGCCCGTTATCGTTTCATATCCTCCAGGAATTAATAATGTTGATAGAGTCATTCCTAGTTATATAATATCTTCATTACAACCCCCTTGATCCCCCTTTTTTTAAGGGGGAATTGGTGAGGTATTCTTTCAAATACAGTTATACTGATTTTCTGTCTTGTATGCTATGATAAATTTCCAAGTCAAGGTAACCGAATTTAGATTTTTCACTAAGCCCAATAAATTTCCCCTTAATAAAAGAAGACATCACTTTAATTCCCCCTTAACAAAGGGGGCCAGGGGGTTGTCCCTTCTTCATACTCTTTTCAATCCACCCTTCGATTGCCATTAAAACACTTTCTATATCTTTATTTACATCATTATCATTGAACCTTAAAACAGTTAAGTCCTCAGACTCTAATGCCTGCTGCCGCTTCTTATCGTGCAGAAATTTTCTATCATGACTTTCTCCATCAATTTCAATTACCAGTTTCAGTTTGCTGCAATAAAAATCAACGATATAATTCCCGATAGGCTTTTGCCTCGTAAACTGATAACCTTTCATCTTTCTGCCATTTAAATGTGCCCAGAGAAGAACTTCTGATAAAACACCTTGTTTTCTTAGTTCTCGTGATAGAGCTTTTAATTTCGGGTTATATGTAATTTTTATCACAACCCCCTTTATCCCCCTTTGTTAAGGGGGAATTGGTGAGGTATTCTTTCAAATACAGTTATACTGATTTTCTGTCTTGTATGCTATGATAAATTTCCAAGTCAAGGTAACCGAATTTAGATTTTTCACTAAGCCCAATAAATTTCCCCTTAATAAAGG